>JAFEGI010000006.1 GCA_018240135.1 Verrucomicrobiota bacterium | reverse complement strand
CGTCCGATTTCGGGGGTCAATATACGACAGTTTGATATTGACCACCGAAATCGGACGGAAAATCGGCTCAAAAGAACCCGAAAATCGACGAAGCCTAATTTCAGAGGCAGTCTCTTAGAGACTTGCTAGGGTTTCTGAAAGGACCTGATGGGCTGAGTAGATCAGCCCTTCTGTCGTTGGCCAATTAATGCAGGCATCGGTGATGGAGACGGCGTATTTGAGTTGAGAGGGATCTTCGATGAGGGGTTGGCTGCCCTCTTCGAGGTGGCTTTCCAACATCAGGCCAAGGATCGCCTCGTTGCCTTGTTCAATCTGCTTGAGGACGGAGTGGAAGACCTCAGATTGCTTGGGGTAGTGTTTTCCTGAATTGCCATGAGAGCAATCGACGAGGAGGCGGCGCGAGAGGTGGGCATTTTGGAGTCTCATTAGGGCTGTGTCGATCGACTGCGCATCGTAGTTGGTGGAGAAGCAGGCGCCGCGTAGGACGATGTGGGCATAGGGATTGCCATCTGTTTCAAGTGTCGCTAAGCGTCCATCGAGGTCGGACTGGAGCAGCGTGTGTGGGGCTTTGACTGAGCGGACTCCCTGGACGGCGCACTCGAGGTTGCCATCGATGCTATTTTTGATGCCGACGGGAATGTCAAGAGAGGAGGCAAATTGCCTGTGAGGTTGTGAGCTGCTCGTGCGAGCCCCGATGAATCCCCAGGTGATCAGGTCTTCAAAGTAAAGCGCGGCTAAGGGATCGACGAATTCCGCAGCGGTGGGGATTCCTTTCTCTGCAAGAAGAAGGAGGAGCTCGCGCGTCCAGAGAATCCCTGTCAAAATGTCATTACTCCCATCGAGATGGGGGTCATAGAGGAATCCCTTCCATCCAATCGATGTGCGGGGTTTTTCCATATAGGTGCGCATGACGAGAAGGCACGTGGAATCCACTTCCCTTGCAAGCTGGTGAAATCGCTCCGCATATTCGAGAGTTGCCGCTCGGTCATGGATCGAGCAGGGGCCGATGATGAACACTTTGCGAGAATCCTTTCCTGAGACGATCTGGCGCGCCGCAGATCGCCTCGCGGAAAGATGCGCGCTCCCAGCCTCAGATAGAGGGAGCTGGGAGCGGATTTCTCGCGGGGAGGGGAGGGGTAGACTCATGGCAGAGAGGAGGGGCTCGCTTGCTTGCAGTAGGTCTCCTTAATCTTAAAGATAATCAAGACCGCGATGAAGAGGAAAGCAGGGAGCGTGAGAAATGCCATTTTATAGGCGCTGACAGAAAAGACGCGCGCCCCTTCACTCATTGTGCCATCCCATCCGAGATCGAGGAATTTCCCCGTTAGCGGGTCGGAAATCGCTCCAAAAAGGGCATCAAAGGCATTCATAAACCCAATGCCTGTCGCTGCGAGCAAGGGAGAGGTAATCTCGCGGATCATCGTAAAGCAAAGGAGGAAGCTGCTGATCGAGAATCCAAATAGGAAAAGGAGGAACATCAGAAGCGTGGGGGGAATGCCAGGTGCATAGATGACAGCTGAGATGGAGAGCATCGCGAGAAGGGTGCCCCACAGCATCACATGGCGTCTCTGTCCGATCCAGTCGGAGAGCCAGCCGAAGACAGGAGCGCCGACTGCAAATCCGATAAAGGTTAGGGAGACGGTCTGTGCCGCGACGTTTCGTGTGAGAGAAAAGGCATCGGAGATGAAAGAAACCCCCCAGAGCCCTCCGAAGATCATCACAGGAGCAAATGCAAATCCACTATAGAGAGAGAGCCACCATGCCTGAGGGTTCTTTAGGATTTTGCGTAGGCTTTCGCGCAAAGAGAGTCTAGGAGCCGTGAGGACCCTATCCTTTTTGTGGTCGGGAGCCTTATCTCGGACGGTGAGCCAAAAGAGAAGGGTGAGAACGATTCCCGCTACTCCAATGATCTCCATGGCACAGCGCCAGTCAAAAGCGTCGATGAAGGCGGAGAGGGGAGCTTGCCCTCCAACGGCACCGAGCATGCCGATGGTCATCATGAGACCTGTCATGAATGCAAAGAGTTTGATGGGAAACCAGTTCGCTGTGAGTTTTAGGCAGTTCACAACGGCAAAGGCAGCGCCAGCTCCTGTAAGAAACCTACCAATCCCCGCGACAAGAAGCGTATCCGCTTTGGCGAAGATGAAGATGCCAAGAGAACAGAGGGTGATCATCACAGTGGTTACGTTCCGCGGACCAAACCGATCGATTAGGTAACCCGCTGGAATCTGCATGATGAGATAGGCGTAAAAGTAGCATGCGGCGAGGTTGCCGAGCTCGACACCGCTAATGTTAAAGGCGCTCATCAAGGTTGAGGTCATTACACTTGGGGAAACTTCGAGGGCATACTTGTAGAACATGAAGAGCGCGCTGAGTGCCCAGATCATCCAGGCGCGGATCGGGTTGGAGAAAGGTTTGTACTGGGGCTTTATGGGGTCGCTATCGAGTGTCATAGGTCCTCAGAATTAAAGGAAAAATGGATTCTACACTTTTTATTTTTTTTGGGGTACACTTTCTGGGATATGGATTATCTTGTAGATTTTTTGGGCCGCGTCGATGAAATTTTGTGGAGTCGTTGTTTAGTCTTTTTGCTCGTGGGAGTAGGGGTTTATCTCACTTTCCAACTCAAAGGGATGCAGCTGCGCTACCTGGTTTACTCGCTTAAGCTAGCCTTTACGAGGCAAGATGATGCCGCTGATGGGGACATTAGCCAATTTCAAGCGCTGATGACCGCTCTTGCTGCGACGATTGGCATTGGAAGCATTGCAGGTGTTGCCACGGCAATTGTCGCAGGTGGGTTTGGCGCAATTTTTTGGATGTGGGTGATCGCCGCTGTTGGGATGGCGACCAAGTTTGCTGAAGCAATTTTGGCTGTGAAATTTCGCGTGATAGACCCTCGGGGAAAGATGGCAGGCGGGCCGATGTATTACATCGCTCAGGGCCTTGGATTAAAATGGCTTGGAGGGATTTTTGCCATCTGTTGCGCTCTTTCCGCTTTTGCAGGGGGAAATCTGATCCAATCGAATTCGATTGCCGCTGCTGTCTATGATCTTACGGCTCTATCTCCTGCTTGGACGGGAGGGATCCTCACCGCCCTGACTGCAATTGTCGTCCTAGGGGGGATCCAGAGCATTGGGAAGGTCAGCTCTTATCTGGTTCCGATCATGGCGCTTCTTTACATCAGCGGAGGGATCTGCATTCTATGTTGCCGTTTTGAGGCAATTGGGGCAGGTCTTCTCACAATGGTGCAGACGGCATTCACAGGGCAGGCTGCTTGCGGGGGATTCTTAGGCGCCTCTGTCATGGCGGCCATTCAGCTCGGCGTCTCAAGGGGCGTCTCTTCGAATGAAGCGGGGCTTGGCAGCGCGCCGATTGCAGCTGCAGCAGCCAAAACGGATGTGCCGGGCAGGCAGGCCCTCATCTCGATGAGCGGCGTGTTTATGTCGAGTATGGTGATGTGCACAATTACCGCTCTTGTGATTTATGTCACGGGGGTTCTCGGGACATCTGGACCCGATGGGAGAGTTCTCAATGGAGCCACGCTGGTCATGGAGGCATTCCGCTCGGTGATCCCCGGTGGCGATGCGATTGTCACGATCGGGCTCATTCTATTTGGCTACACAACGATTGTCGGGTGGGCATATTATGGGGAAAAGTGTTTGGAGTTCCTCTCTGGAAGCAAGATCCTTCCTCTCTACCGGATCCTTTTCTGCTCTTTTGTCTATTTCGGTGCGGTGATGCGCTTTGAGCTCGTCTGGCCGATTGCCGATATCATGAATGGGTTAATGGCAATCCCCAACCTCATTGGATTGATCGGACTCTCATCAGTCGTTGTAGTGGAGTCCCGCTCTTTCTTTTCTCTTCTGGAAAGAGAAAAGATTATTCGATCTTCTTGATGATTTCTTCGAGTTCCCTTTCTGCCTGAGATAGGGAGTTTTGCAATTTTTCGATGAGGTGGGAAGGGGCTTTTGCGAGAAATTCCGCATTGCCGAGCTGTCCACGCAGGGTATTTTGCTGAGCAATCAGCTTATCCCGTTCTTTTGTGAGGCGGATCTTCTCTTTTTCTTTCAGCTCTTCAGGTAAGGGGATGATAAGCTGGAGGGATCCGACCGTTGCACTTGCACAGAAGGGGAGGGCAACCTCCGCTTCCTCGAAGCAAACCGATTGAAGGCGGACAAGTGCTTGCACGATGCCGAGGTTCTTTTCGACGAGGAGCCTTTGCGGATGGTTTTTTGGCGCAATGAGGTAGAGGTCGGTTGCAACAGGGGGCGCGATTTGCATCTCGGCGCGGATATTGCGGATCGAGCGGACAATCTCATCGAGGAAGGAAAAGGTGCTTTCGATCTCTGAATTGATATCGGCGCTGCGGAGGACCTTGGGGTAGGGAGCGACGATGCAGGCTTTAGAGGCCAAAGCGGCAAGCATCTCCTCGGTATAGGGATCAGTAGCCCCTTTCGCGCCAGCAAATTTACCTTTAAGTTTTTGGAAGAGCTCTTCGGTGATGAAAGGAGCCATGGGGTGCAGGAGTCTAAGAACGGCGCAAAGAGCGATCGAGAGAATTTTTTGCTTCGTCTCGCGCATCTTCTCCGTGCCGGCTTTGCCAAACAAAATCGGTTTGACGAGCTCGACATAGTAGGCGCAAAACTCCTTCCAGAAAAAGTCGTAGGCTGTCGTTGCAGCCCGGTCAAAGGCGTAGTTCTTGAGATGCTCTGTCACATCTTGGATCGTTCGGTTGAGAAGAGAGAGGATCCAGCGGTCTTCGAGCGAGAGGTCATTTTCATCAAGACCGGTGGAGAGGATTTCAGGAGTGAGGGATTCTAGGTTGAGGAAGACAAAGCGGGCCCCATTCCACATCTTGTTCACGAAATTCTTATATTCCTCAAAGCGTCTTCGGTCGAGATCGATTTGGCGGGCATGGGTTGCACTGGCGCAAAGGGCCATGCGCATCGCGTCGGCGCCATAGGTGTCGATGATCTCTAGGGGGTCGATGATGTTCCCCTTTGACTTGGACATCTTTTCCCACTTCGAGTGAATTTCAGAGGGCATCGGCTTGCCAAGGTCGTAACTGAGGCGCTCTGCAGGAGTTGCATAGGCTATCGACCCATCTTTATTATGCCGCCAGTACGATTTACCGTAGATGAGGCCATGGAGAAATGTCTCGGGGAAAGGAAACTTGCCAGTCACGTACTGACCCATGAAAAGCATCCGCGCAACCCAGAAGAAGAGGATATCATGCCCTGTGATCAGTGTGGCATTTGGATAAAATTTCTGAAAATCGGCTGTTTTTTCTGGCCAGCCGAGGTTGCTAAAGGGCCAGAGTGCAGAGGAGAACCAGGTGTCGAGGACATCGGGATCTTGGATCCATGCATCGGGGGCCTTCTGCACTTCTTCAGGGAGGTCAGCGCCTTCATGGCAGATCATGACCTCTGGATCCTCTTTCTTATACCAGATGGGGATTTGATGTCCCCACCAGAGCTGGCGAGAAATGCACCAGTCGCGGAGGTTATCAATCCAGTGAAAATAGGTGTGTTCCCAATTTTCGGGGATCAGCCGGACCTTTTTATCCTCGACGGCGCTCCGGAGCGTTTTCTTAAATTGGCTCAGGCGAACAAACCACTGTTTAGAGAGGTAGGGTTCAATGACTGCCTTGGAGCGATAGGAAATTCCCACGCGCAGGGTATAGGGTTCGACCCTTTCGAGAAGACCACGTTTTTGCATCTCATCGACGACGGCAAGACGCGCTTCTTGCATGGTAAGGCCCGTAAACTGCCCCCCATTTTCGTTGATCTTCCCGTCTGGGGTCATGATGTTGATTAGAGGAAGATGGTGATTTAGGGCGAGCTCATAGTCGTTGTGATCGTGCGCGGGGGTGAGCTTGACCGCGCCCGTGCCGAAGGTGGGATCGACATACCGGTCGGCAATGATGGGAAGGGGTCTGCCCGTAAGGGGCTGAATCGCATTTTTCCCCACGCAGTCGAAATAGCGCTCATCATTCGGAGAGACGGCGATCCCCGTGTCGCCCAGCATCGTCTCAGGGCGTGTCGTTGCGACGATGATATGGCGGCTTTTATCTTCAAGCGGGTAGCGGAAATACCAAAGGGAGGAGGCTTTCTCCTCATGCTCCACCTCATCATCGGCAAGAGCGGTCTGGGTTACAGGATCCCAATTTACGAGGTAGTTGCCCCGATAGATGAGCCCTTCGTCGTACATTTTTTTGAAAGTAGTCCGGACTGCGCGGTTGCGCGCTTCATCCATCGTGAAGGCTAGCCGCGACCAGTCGCAGGAGCAGCCGAGCTTGCGGATCTGGTTTAAAATTTGCTTTTCACTCGCCTCTTTCCACTTCCAGACCTCTTTGAGAAACTCTTCTCTTGAGAAATCGGTGCGCCGTTTTGACATTGTAGCCATGAGGTGGCGTTCGACAACGGTTTGGGTAGCGATCCCCGCATGGTCCGTGCCGGGAACCCAGAGGGTCTCAAATCCCGACATCCGCTTCCAGCGGACAAGAACGTCTTGGAGGGTATCGACAAGCGCATGGCCCATGTGGAGCACGCCGGTGACATTCGGGGGAGGAATCGAAACGGAATAGGAGGGCTTTTTGGAAGTATTATCGGCACGGAAAAAGCCTCCCTCTTCCCAAAAGCGGTAGAGCTCGCCCTCTTTCAGCTTGGGATCGTATGACTTGGGAAGTTCTTCCTGATTTGCCATGGGGATAGGATACCAAAGAAGCGGACTATTTCACAATCCTCTTTAGGAATTTTTGGAGTGGGGTAAAGCGGAAGGAGCGGGATCGGGTGGCGATGTACCCATCGGGACGGATCAGGTAGTAGCAGGGCTGTGTGGCTGCGTACTGTTTGTGCAGCTCAGGTGCTGGAAAGCCCGGCTCGATGTGGATGATCAATATCAGATCGCGGAAGTGGAGGTCCACTTCTTGAAGGAAGGCTTGTGCATCGGGGCCCCCAAAACAGAGAAGAGTGTGGGAGGGGTGGGCGAGTTCTTCAAACAGAGTGTGATGCGCACCGATTGGGGCATCGGGGGCGCGCTGACCTGGTCTAGGCCCCCTCCAAAAAAGCGCGCTTAAGGGCTGAGAGACAATCGGGCTGCCAGGGTAGCTAACGGAGAGTTCGCTCATGGCAAGAAGAAGCTTTTTTCTAAATCGAGGCAGGCGCCAGAGAAGGGGAAAAATCAGGCTGCGCAGGCGCCGGGCGATGAGGGTATAGGTGATCGCCGTTGTCCCTTTGAGGACCTTTTTTGCAACGGGGAGGCGCTCTTTTTCATAGCTCTCAAGAAGAAGGGGTGTCCCTCTGCCGTGGTGACAAATGGGAAGCTTCCATCCGAGGTTAAAGGCATCTTGGACGGAGGTATTGAGTCCCTGTCCTCCCGCGGGGCTGTGGATGTGAGCGGCATCGCCGAGAAGAAACGTATTTCCCGAGCGGAAGGTGCGGGTCATCCGCCTTTGGACTTTGAAAAGGGAGAGCCAGGAGGCTTGCGTGATTGGCATATGCCTTCCCGAGCAGGTATCGAGGATATGTTGGAAGAGGGCGATATCCACTCCAGCAGGTTCTTTCTGCCCGATGAGGGAGACGAGGCGGTACCACCCCTTTTGGGGGAGCGGGATCATCCCGCAGACGCGCTCTTTGTGGAAGAAAAGGTGGGCTTCATCTGGAGGCAGGGCCGTTTGGATGGCGACGTCAGCAAGAGCGAAGATCTCAGAGAAAGAGGCCCCTTCAAAGGGAAGATTCAGATGGTGGCGGACTGCGCTATGGGCTCCATCGCAGCCGAGAATCCACGTTGGAGAAACGCGCTCAATGAGCCCATTATCGTAGAGGAGTTCTGTAGGGGACTTGAAAGAGATCCCCCGCTCGAGCTTCCCCCCTAATTTGATGTAGTGGTTTGTCAAAATCCGCTCCGTATCCTCTTGGGGCAAAACGAGCAAATAGGGATGGGGAGTTGGGAGCGTGTTAAAGTGGAATGTGGCGGCGCGTTTTCCCTCTTTGTAAAAGTGGGTGGCATGAACGGGAAGGCCGTATTTGAGCATCTCCTGCAGCACTCCCATCTGCTGGAAGATCTCGAGGGTGCGCGGCTGGATGCCGAGCGCCCGCGAATGCGGCATCGGAGCTGCTAGAGCATCGATCAGGCGTGTCTCCATCCCCCTTTTGAGGAGTTCCGATGCGAGGACAAGACCTGTGGGTCCCGCTCCAACGACCAGCGCTTCTATTTTAGGGGTAGGAGTAGGCGGAGTGGACACTTTTGAGCTCCTTTTTGATCTGTTTTAAAGCCTCTTTCGCTTTTTTTGCATTTTTTGCGCAGTGATAAAAAAGGTGTAGATCGCGCTGGAGATGGATTTTTTCCCACACGAATGCTTGGGAGAGCCACTCTGTTTTGCCTTGGAGAAAATAACTGAGTAGTAGTGTAGTGGGTGGATGGTGGAGCTCGATGCATCCTGAAAAGTGGCTAAGTGCCGCTTCTTTGCCGCAGGTTTTGCGGAGATAACAGCCCATGAGCGCAAAGAGAGGGGAGTATTCATCGAGCCTTTCCTCTTCTGAATAGCGGTCCAAACGGTGACCTGCCTCTACCCATCTGTTTTCTAGAAGGAGTGCGCGGATGTGGAGCGCGTCGAAATCCACTGAAGAAAAGCGCTCATCGAAAAGAGGAAGCGCTTCGCGACTTTTTCCATAGAGAAGCGCTTGGTCGAATAGAAAGAGAGCGCAGCGCAGCGCCTCCTTACTCGGTTGTTTTGGGAAGGAAGCGAAGGCGTTTTTTATCCCCTTTTCAAAGAAGAGCAGTGCGCACGCAATCCACTGCGACTCTTCTGGATCTTTGCAGAGGTGGAGATTTTCTCGGACCCACTCGTGGAGCCCCATCGCGAGAAGTGCATAGAAGGCATTGGCGGTTTTCTCAGAAGAACTCTCAATTTGTTCTACAAGGGGAATGGGCCTTGCGAGCCAAAAGGCAATCGCCTCTGTGGATGCATCGGGAAGGAATGGGAGAGATTCGAGATGCTTTTTTAATGCGCTAAGCAAGCGCTGCATGTCTTGGGCTTCGAAGATTTGGGGGAGCTGACAGAGGGCAAGGAGCGCAAAGTGGTAGGCGGCGATCCGATCTCTTGCTGAGCTCTCATGGAGCCTAAAGGTAACCTGCTGGCGCACCAGTTTTAAGAGGGGATGCTTTGGGTACTTGCGCAAGCAGAGCTCGAGGCATTTGATCTCTTCTTCGATCTCTCCTGTCGCCTTGTAGACGAGGGATTTTCCAAGATATTCTAGAGGAGCGCCCGGCGTTTGCCTCAGTTTGCCGAATTCATCGAGCGCAAGGAGGTAGAGGTGTTCCCTCTCTTTTTTCCGAGTAGAGCTCGTCGCTTGTTCCAAAAGGGTGATTCCTGCGCGGAAAAGGGCTTCTCTCCCTTCTGTGCGTCCAGAAAAGGAACTGGCAATGCGCCGGTATTCCACAAGCGCCTTGCCAAAAAGCTTACAGGCTAAAAATGCATCGGGGATTGCTAGACAACGGACTAGGGCATTTTGACTTCCGATCTGCACTTGAAGCGGTTCAAGGGTAAATTCCCCATCGCGACAGAGGATCCCAACATGGGTGCCTGTCATCGGCGTGTGGCTTACGTAGTGAAAGAGGAGATCCCCATTTAAGTAGAAAAAGAGGTCACTATCGATCTTTTGGATGGAGAGCGATTGCCAGGTCTCCTCATGGAGATAGACATCGGGGAGTGTCATTACTTCGACGCCGGAGTGAAATAGGCTCAAACCCCGATTTTGCCAGGTGCCTATCCACAGGGAATAACCCTCCTCGAGCCCCTTTCTCTCTGGCAGCTCGGGAACGCAGGTCAAAAGACCAATCCCTTGACATCCGTTTTTCACGCGTATTTTTGTGTCGATTTTCGTGTTTCCTGTAAAGGAAGCCTTGGAGATCATCAGGCTGACCCATTCCATTACATCGGGAGAGCGGGTAATCGCCATGTGTTTTGCGATCAGGATGTGCTCCTGAAATTCCCAGTCCTCTTTTCGATGCACATCGAGTGCTCCCGCGGGAACCCATTCTGGTTTCCCCTCGAGAAACCGCTTGAGCTCGTGGATGATCACATCGACACTGCTAAAACGCTCTGAGGGGGCATACTGAAGACACTTTTTGGCGATATCCGCTAAGTGCTCTGGGATATCGCGGTAAGGGGATCTCTCTTGCGGGTCGACAAGGCGCTCTAGATGCATCGTTTTGCGAAAGTGCTTCATCGATTCCCTATGGAAAGGAGGGCGCAGCGTCAGCAGTTGATAGAGGAGCACCCCAAGCGAATAGATATCCGTTGCCACTGTGGAGGGCTCGCTGCGCGCTCTTTCAGGAGCAAGAAAATTGAGCGTTCCCGGGACCTTGCCCGGATCAGTTAGGTCTTTATAATCTCCCTTCACCTCCGTATCGAGAATCTTCTCCTCTTTTCCGATGAAATCGGCAAGGCCCCAATCTAAGATGAGAACTTCTCCATAGTTTCCGACAATGATATTATCGGGTTTGAGATCTCGATGGAGGATCCCCTTCGCATGGGTATAGGCAATGGCCTCGCAGACAGCCAAAAAGATGCGCGCTAGAGCGGGAATCGATCTTCCAATCGGGTGGGTGATCTCTCCTTTGCGCTCTTCGTCGAGAGTTGCCTTGAGAATTTCCTTCAGCGTCTGTCCTGCGACATAGGGCATGGTGTAATAGCTCATCCCCTCTGCCTGCTCGATGGAAAAAATGGGGACAATCGAAGGGTGGGTGAGTCTAGAGGCGACATGTGCCTCGCGCAGAAAACGCTCTTTTAAAATCAGATGTTCTACGAGCTCAGGGCGCATCCTCTTAAGAGCGACTTCCCGTTTACATACGGGATCGTAGGCCAAGAAGACCTCGCCCATTCCCCCCTTGCCAAGGGAGCGCACAATTTGATAAGAACCGATCTTTTCCATACCTGTTGGGTTCTTGATCCCATACTCCTCCAAAAACTGCAAGAAATTTTCGTTTCTTTAAAAATTCTTCATGATGTAGGCTCTCCACCTTCGAAAAGGCAAGGAGGGACCTATGATAACACCGGTTCAAAGAGGAGGGGAATCTAGGGCTGCGGAATTCCAAGCCATAAGGTCAATGCCACGTGGATTTGCAGACGTTCAGAGCCGGATTATATCTGTGCGCCTTCCCTCTTGTTGCTCGTCCATTACGACCTCGATCGGTCACTTTTTCTATTACCGCTATGCAGATCTTCGCTTGACTCTGCGCGCAGTTTGGAGTGTTTTTTGCTGCCCATCTTTAGGGGCTGCGGGTCGAGTGGAGGCCCTTACACAATTTTATGCGCTTCTAGGTTCTTATCAGTCGACGAATGAGACGCTATTGCGTGCTTATCGAGAGCTGCCTCCTGCTGTGAAAAATCTTCTGTTTGATACAACAGAGCATAACATCGACAGGCTCTTTAAAACGGTAGGACAGGCGCGCTCAGAGCTGATCTCCACCATGCAACGCGATTGTCACCGCGCCCTTTTGCTCCAAAAGTGTTTTTTTCCTTTTTTGTGTCTTAGGAAAAAAGCCCCTGTCAGAATTTCTGTAATTCCCGGTGCGTTCCATATCAGGAAACGCAATATCCCCGCAGAGGTCTGTGAGAGAGCGGCAGAGATACGCGCTTTGAAGCAACAGTGGGATGAGCGATACTCCGATCTGATGACTGCTCCAGAAATTCCTGGGGAATTGCAAGACCATATGGCGCAATTCATGGAGATTCCCGTTTTTGATGCTTCCCATCCTCAAATTATCAAGGCTCTTAAGAATCAGGATTTGGATGCAATCTCGAATCTGGCTATCCGCCACACAGTGGATCTGGCAGCGATGGAGGGCAATATCCGAGATCATGGGAGATGCTATACTTGTCGGCACAGGCACAGAACGGATCAGATGTTTATTGATGTCCCACTCCAGCAGCGGATCTTAAAATATCTAGCGACAGAACTTGGAAGGGGTCTGACCAGGGCGGAAATCGAGGCGCTCCCTCTTAATCAACAGATTCTCCAGCTTAAGCCACTATTGCCAGAGGATATCGAGGTGCCAGAGGATTTCTTTTGCCCCGTCTCTCTTGATCTGATGTCAGAGCCCATGAGGGAAAAGCAGGGCGGACGCCATGTGTTTGACCGCCAGAATGTAATCAATCACATCAGAACGGAGTCGGAGCGCTTGGATTCCGTGCGGTGTCCTAACCGGTGCTCCAATTGGGATGAGAGCATCGACTCACTGGAGTTCGATGAGAATCTCCAGAGGCGCATTGCAACATGGCTCAAAGAGAACGTGCCACTTTCTTAAAAGACTATAGAGGAGCTCGCATTATGATCACACCGACCCATTTCCAAAGAAGCCAAGGGATCCGATCAGAGCATGTGATCCTTGATCGTACTACTGTTCCCCCGGGGATTGGGTGTGCGCCTACGCAAATGGAGAGTTTGCTGATGCAGAGTTGTTGCCACTCTGTGTGGGAAGGGGTGAAGGGGATTCCAAGGCGAATTGTCGATTTTGCCTACAATCGCTATGCAGACGTTCGCCTCTTCTTTCGGGCGCTTTCAAGTGTTTTTTCCAGCCAATGGGAGGGGGGCTATGATGAGCGGATCGCAAGGCTGGAGAGATTCGGCGCCTTGGCTGCAAACCCCCGCGCCTCGATGGACGCAGTTCATATCCAGTATGGCGAGCTCCCAGATGAAATTAAATATCTTTTATTTTATACGGCACCAGCGATTTTCCAGCAGAATAGAAGAGAAGAGGAGCGCACTAGAGCTGCGATCCAGCGCGATTGCGCAGTTGCTGCTCTCTTTCAAAAGCTACTCATCCCTTTTTCTTACGTGCTGATGTCTCACAACGCTCCTACAGGGCGTCCGAGCCGTTCGATGCCACCGATCCAGTCCGTACCAGCCCCTGTTCTCCGTCCTAGACCTGAGATCTCCATTCCAGGTACTGTTCCCTACATACAAGGGGGGATTCCAGAAGAAGTTCAAGAGCGTGCCCACGAGATTGAGCGGCTCGAAGAGAAACTTTGTCTTGAGAATATAGTAATTCCCGAAGGAATGGAAGATACTCTCATTTGTAATTTCATGAAAATTCCCGTGTTTGATAGCTCCCACCCTGAAAATGTACGACATCCCTATGACTACACGTCGATCGACAGGATAATTAAAGATCGATCTCCTAGCTGCCCAGCCTGTAGACACCCTTATAACCGAGAAGCTCTAGACATCGACGTCGATTTGCAAAAGCGCATTCTTGAACATTTAAAAAATCTGGGATGATTCCCCTTGCCTCGATGGGATGAAACTGGCAAAATCCCCTCAGGAGGGTCGTGCAGATGCGAAAGAAGCGGATATTGACAGGGGATCGGCCCACAGGGCCTCTTCATTTGGGACATTACGTCGGTTCCTTGAAAAATCGGGTCATGCTCCAGCAGACCTATGAACAGTTCATCATGATCGCCGATGTGCAGGCGCTCACGGATAATTTTGAAAATCCGCAGAAAGTGCGAGATAACGTCTTGCAGGTGGCTCTGGACTACCTGGCCGTGGGGATCGATCCCACTCAGTCGACCCTTTTCATCCAATCGCTCATCCCCGCCCTCTATGAGCTCACTGTCTACTATCTCAATCTCGTGACTTGGAATCGCCTTAAACACAATCCAACTGTCAAACAGGAGATTGTCCAAAAGGGATATGGAGAGAGTGTTTCCGCAGGATTTATGGTTTATCCGGTCAGTCAAGCGGCGGACATCACAGCATTTAAAGCAGAGCTTGTCCCCGTGGGAGAAGATCAGCTGCCGATGATCGAACAGGCCAATGAGATCGTGCGCCATTTCAACCGGATCTATAAGAAAGAGGTGCTGGTCGAGTCAGAGGCGCTCATCCCGAAATTTGCACGGCTGCCTGGAACCGATGGCAAAGCAAAGATGAGCAAGTCAATTGGCAACTGCATCTACCTATCAGATAGCGCCGATACGATCTCTAAAAAGGTGAAGGGGATGTATACCGATCCGCAGCATCTTCGGGTAGAAGATCCTGGAAAGGTAGAGGGGAACCCCGTTTTTACCTATCTCGATGCATTTGATCCCGATGCGCAGGCGGTAGAGGCTCTTAAGGAGCACTACCAGCGCGGGGGACTTGGCGACTCCGTCGTCAAAAAGCGGCTGAACGAGGTGCTTCAGACCTTTCTCGAACCGATTCGAAAAAGACGGGAAGAGCTTGCGCAGGATCCCTCTCACGTGATGTTTTTGCTGCTTCAGGGGACAGAGCGGGCTCGGGAAGCTGCGAACCAGACGCTCCAAGAGGTGCGCCAGGCGATGTGTTTGAATTATTGATTTTTGTGCTGCTCTTCTTCGATCTCTGTATTGATATCCTCTTCCTCTTCCGTTAAGGGCTCCTCTTTGCTTTCGACATATTCGCGGAAAAGGATGTAAATCCCCCCGAGCGAGAAGAGGACAGGGAGGAGCACCTCCCAAGCAATATCAAATGCCACTGTGGCAAAGACGCCCACAAAGACAAAAAGGGTCATCCCCATATCGAAAGGGCGGCCGAGTAGATACTGGCGAAGAGCTAAGGGCAGGCCGACGACAAGCATGATTCCTGGCCACCAGCTGTGCATAGCGGAAAGGATCGCAAGACCCATCAGGAACAAAATTGCCGTTAAAACTTTTGCGCGTCGTTTCGACATCAGATGATGTGCCATGGAGACCTCTTTTTCTCGGACACTACTCGATCAATCCCTTTTATTCAAGAGAAGGCAAGGCGATCTTTGAGGAAGGGAGCAGTCCGTGAGGTAGGATGGATCGCAATCTCTTCTGGCGTGCCTTTGGCAATGACTGTACCTCCGCGCGTGCCAGGACCTGGTCCCATATCGACAACAAAGTCGGCGCAGGCGATCACATCGAGGTTGTGCTCGATAATCACGACCGTATTGCCTTTGTTAACGAGGCGCTCAAAAATTTCGATCAATTTCACGATGTCGTCTGCATGGAGTCCGACGGTAGGCTCATCGAGTAGATAGAGAGTGCGTCCTGTTGAGCGCTTGGAAAGCTCTCGCGCCAGGCGCATGCGCTGGGCCTCCCCACCGGAGAGGGTTGCGATCTCCTGTCCCAGCTGGAGGTACCCAAGACCCACGGAGAGAAGGGTCTCTAGGATCCGCACCGCCTTGGGGATGGGCGGGAGGAAGGCGAGCGCTTCTTCTACAGTCATCTGCAAGATTTGACCGAGATGCTTCCCTTTGCTTTGTACTTTGAGGCTTAAGGGAGCTAGCCTGTACCCATGACACGATTCGCAGGTGACCTTGACGGGAGGGAGGAATTGCATCGAAATCGTACGGGTCCCCAGCCCCATACAGGTCGTGCACATCCCCTTTTTGTGGTTGAAGCTGAAGTTTTTGGGTGAAAGCCCGCGCATCTGGGCTTCGGGAAGGGAGGCAAAAAAATGGCGCAGAGGGCTGAGAAGATCGACATAAGTGCTGATGTCGGCGCGGCTAGTGTGACCGATCGGATTTTGATCGAGTACAAGGAGTTTATCGAACGCATCCAACCCTGTGATCTTCGCACCCAGATGGACAATTTCCCTACTTGTCTTGGGATTTCTCATCGCGATTTCCGCTGCTGGGCGGAGAAGGTCGGTGATCAGAGTCGATTTTCCCGAGCCAGAGACGCCCGTCACACAGCTGAGCGCTTTTATAGGAAAGGCAATCTCCACTTGTCGTAAATTGTGCAAGGTGGCGTTTGCGATCTGAAAATGCTCTTTTGCCTTGCGCCGCTTTTCTGGAATCGGGATCGATTTTCTGCCAGAGAGGTAGGCCCCTGTTAGGGAATCGGGATGTGCGCAGATCTCTTCGAGGGTTCCCGAGGCGAGGATTTTGCCTCCATGGACTCCAGCGCCCGGGCCAAAATCGAGGATTTGGTCGGCAATCGCCACTGTCAAAGGATCGTGCTCGACGAGTAGAAGCGTATTTCCTAGAGAGCAAAGCTGACGCAGCGCTGAATTGAGCAATGTATTGTCGAAGGGGTGGAGTCCGATGGTCGGCTCATCGAGAACATAGAGACATCCCGTCAACCCGCTGCCGAGCTGGCGGGCAAGACGGATCCTCTGCGCCTCTCCTCCGCTCAAACTCGGTGCACTTCGATCGAGGGAGAGATACCCCAGGCCGATTGCCTTCAAGAAATGGAGGCGATGCTTCACACCGCGGAGAGTCTCCTCGAGAAAGAGGTGATCCGATCTTTCCAGGTTCAGCGTATCGATGAACTCCGCTGCGCTATCTAGGGGAAGCTTGCAAAGCTCTGCAATTGAGTAGGGCCCAATTTTGACATGGCGCGCAAGGGGGTTAAGGCGCGTGCCGTGACAAGCAGGGCACTCCCTTTGGTCGAGTAGGGGAAGGATCGCCTCTCGAATTTCTGGATCGATACAGCGGGAAAGAAGGGCTAAGCTCGAATGAAACCCACGCCAGTGGAGGGGACTGCTCGATCCTCCGTGCAAAAGAAGCTGGAGATGTTCTGCGGGCTGATCGGAGAGGGGGAGGTCGGGATCGATCTTCTCTTTGCGCAAAAAGGCGAGGAAAGGGCGGAGTGCCTCGCGGGTGGCGTGGTCTTTCCATAGGAACGCCGCTAAGCCAAAAGGGGAGAGGCGCATCGCCTCCTTATGGTGTGTCAGATCGGCGCCGTATTGAAAGCCCAGCCCCTGGCACTCTAAGCACATCCCTTGCTCCGTATTGAACGAGAAACTATGGGGCGTGATGGGAGAGTACGATTTTCCTGTCGAGAGCACAGCGAAGGAGAGGTTGAAAAACTCCTCCTTCTCCTCAAAATCTGCGACGAGAGTCCCGCCGGAAAGGCGCGCAGCTTGATCGATGGCATCCAGTAAGCGCTTTGCGTTATCGGATCGAATCACAAGGCGGTCGATCACGAGATGGAGGGCGTTTTTGCGCAGTTTATCGAAGGGGATCTCCGCGTCGAGTTCATAGTAGGTGCCGTTAAGTCGGATTCTCAAGTATCCCTGCCTTTGAAGCCGCTCTTTGACCTCCTCAAAGCGCTCACTGCGCTTGAGGGCGACAGGAGAGAGGATCTGCACTTTTGTCCCCTCAGGCCGATCAAGAAGGCGATTTAAGACGTACTCTTTGCTGATTGTGCGAATCTGTTCTCCTGTTTCAGGACAGAAAGGGGTCCCCAGATGGGCGTAGAGAACGCGCAGGTAGTCGTAAGCTTCTGTCATCGTGCCGATTGTACTGCGCGGATTTCCCGCATGGTTTTTCTGCTCAATTGCAATCGCAGGGGAGAGCCCCTCGAGCTTTTCCACCTTGGGTTTGGGCATCTGCTTGACAAACTGGCGCGCGTAAGGAGAGAGGGATTCGATGTAGCGGCGCTGTCCCTCTGCATAGATCGTCTCAAAGGCAAATGAGGATTTCCCCGATCCGGAGGGCCCCGTGCAGAGGGTGATCTTCCCGCGGGGAATCTTCGCATCCACTTGCTTGAGGTTGTTCTGAGAGGCTCCCTCGATTTCAATGACCCCTAGTGGAGAGGATTGTTTGGGAAGGGGAGTTGCTTCATGGGAGTGGGGCTTAAGAGCCGCTTTAAGAGCAACTCCTGTCGGTGTGGGAAGCTCTGCGAGGGATTCAGGGGTCCCAGAGGCAATCACCTGCCCTCCAAACTTACCCCCTTCAGGGCCGAGGTCGAGAATCCAGTCTGCCGTTTTGACAAGGTCCATATTGTGCTCAATGACGCAAACCGTATTGCCTCGATCAATCAGCTTTTGGAGAACGATCAAGAGCTTTTCGATATCGTGGAAATGGAGTCCTGTTGTCGGCTCATCGAGGATATAAAACGTGTTGCCACTCGAGGGTCTACATAGCTCCTTTGCGAGCTTGATCCGCTGCGCTTCCCCTCCAGACAGGGTGGGGGAGGGCTGTCCGAGTTTGAGGTAGTCGAGACCGACTTGAACGAGCGTGTCTAGCTTGGAGCGGATCGAAGGGACTGCTTCAAAGAAAAGCGCGCTCTCTGCGATCGTCATCTCGAGCACCTCATAGATATTTTTCCCCCGGTAGAGAACTGAGAGCGTGTTGGCATCGAAACGCTGCCCTTTACAGTGCTCGCAATCGACCCACTCATCTTCCATAAAGTCCATATCGATTTTGATCATCCCCATTCCCGAGCAGTGGGGGCAAGATCCCTCTTTCACATTGAAGCTAAAGCGTCCTGCTTTGAAACCGAGCGCCATGCTCTGAGGAAGCTGGCTGAAGAGGTCGCGGATCTCATCAAAGAGCTTGATAAATGTCGCCGGATTCGAGCGAGGCGTTCTTCCAATCGGCGTCTGATCGATGGCGATGACTTTATCCACAGCACTTAGCCCGCGGATTGCCTTGTGTTTGCCGACAGAGAGATTCGAGTGGTTGAGAGCATTGGAAAGAGCGGGATAGAGGGTGTCGCTGATGAGAGAGGATTTTCCCGAGCCAGAAACGCCGGTCACTGCCACAAGGACTTGTAGAGGGATCTCGACCGTGACCTCTTTGAGGTTGTGGTGAGAGGCGCCTTCGATGGTGAGCGTTTTCTTCCACTTGCGCCGTTTGGGAATGTGGATCGATTTCCTCCCTGAGAGGTAGGCCCCAGTGATCGACTTTTCTGCGTTGATCAGGTCGGCAAAGGTGCCATGGACTACGATTTCTCCACCAAACTGCCCTGCAAGGGGACCCACATCGACGATTGTATCGGCAGAGCGGATCGTTTCCTCATCGTGTTCGACGACAATGACCGTATTGCCCTGATCGCGCAGTTTTTTTAGCGTGGCGAGTAGGTGCGCATTATCCCTTGGATGGAGGCCGATCGAAGGCTCGTCGAGCACATAGGTCGCTCCGACAAGTCCCGAGCCAATTTGTGAGGCGAGGCGCACCCGCTGGGCTTCACCACCTGAGAGCGTGGGTGCAGTGCGGTCGAGCGTGAGATAGTGGAGACCTACCCCCCTTAAGAAGGTGAGGCGCTGGATGATCTCCTTCAAAAGCTCTTCGCCGATGAGCTTCTCCTCAGCGGTAAGCTCGAGCTTTTGAAAGTGCTCGAGAGCATCGCTAATTGCAAGACCGGTCACCTCGGCAATTTTCAGACCCCCTACTGTGGTCATCGCAGGATAGGGCTTGATCCTTTCGCCTTGGCAAGCAGGGCAGATCGACTCGTGGAGGAGCTCCTTCATCTTCTCCCGATAGCTTGCGCTCTCCGCCTGGTTGTACCGCTCCTTGGCCTCATGGAGCACACCGCGCCAGTGGACGTACTCGGTCCAACTCGTGCCCTTTACGGGGTGCACGAATTCCATTCGCGTCCACTTCTTATTATTTCCATAGAGAAAGACCTTTTGCGCTTTTTCAGGCAGCTTTTTCCACGGCGTTTTAACCTTAAAATCGTAAAGATCTGCTAGGTTATCGTAGATATTCCCATAGCGCACTGTCTTATAGGAGCTCGCTACAGAGCAGCAATCCTCCGCAATGGAAAGTTCAGGGTCGATCACCTTTGCAAGATCGAACTCGAGCACATGGCCTAGACCTTGACACGAGGGGCACATCCCCGAGGGGTGGTTGAAGGAAAAATCGGAGGGTTCCAGAGGACCATAGGAAAGTCCCGACTTTTGCGAAAATGCGTGCTGGGAAAAAAGGGTTTCCGCCAGAGTGTCGACCTCGAGGATGCTAAATACCCCCTGGCCGATTTCGAGCGCTGCAGTGACGGCCTCCGCTAAACGCCCCTCCTCGTCTGGATCGATCGCGAGCCGGTCGATCACGATATCGACATCGTGAGAGAGCTTGCCATCGATTGCAAATTGCTCGCTGAGGTCGACGACCTTTCCGTCGAGCCGCACTCGGGTAAATCCCTTGCGGATCAGCTCTGCAAAATCCTCTTTGAATTCCCCTTTTTTTCCTTTGCAATAAGGACTCAAAACGAGGATGCGCGTGCCCAAGGGAAGGTTTTTTACTGCGCGCAATATCTGCTGCGCGCTTTGTGGCGTTACCACCTCTTTGCTGACAGGGCAATGTGCAATCCCCATGCGCGCATAGAGAACGCGCATGAAGTCGTAGATCCCCGTCATGGTGCCGACGGTGGATCTAGGATTGCGCCCTGCCGTTTTCTGTTCGATGGCGATGGTGGGGGAGATCCCGCTGATATGCTCTGCATCGGGCTTGGGGAGGTCCCCGAGATGACGCCGAGCATAAGTGGAAAGCGATTCGACATAGCGGCGCTGCCCTTCGACATAAATCGTATCAAAAGCGAGCGAGGATTTTCCCGATCCAGAGACTCCTGTAAAGACGATCAGCTCATTGTGACGCAAGGTGAGATCGACACCTTTTAAGTTGTGTACTTTCACCTTTTTTAATACGATTTCGGGGGCTATGCTCATGGAGGATATTGTGCCTTATCTCTGGATTTTTTTAACTCTTTTCCCATTTTTTTTATCTGCAAATGCCGTTCTAGTCACTGGAGGGGCTGGCTATATCGGTAAACAGACGTGCAAGTGTCTCACTGAGGCGGGGTACTTTCCTGTAAGCTATGATATCCGAGAAGAGGGGGATGTAAAGTGGGGAGTCCAAGAGCAAGGGGATATTGCCGACCGCGCGCGGCTTGAGGAAGTGATCGACAAGTACCACCCGATTGCCGTGATCCATCTGGCAGCTCTCAAAGCCGTTGGGGAGTCGGTAAGCGATCCAGCAAAATATTATTTTGGCAATGTAGCCGGCTCTTTGATCCTGATCGATGTGATGCGCAAAAAGGGGATCGATAAAATGATCTTTTCCAGCACGGCAACAATCTATGGTCAAATTGAGGATTCGATCCTTCTCAAAGAGACTTTGATCCCCTCTCCAATCAATCCTTACGGCTTTTCCAAGCTCATGATCGAGCAAATGCTTGCAGATTTTGACAGGGCTTATGGCACCTCCTACGTGGTCTTTCGCTATTTCAATGCAGCTGGGGCGGATTTAGATGGGGAGTGTGGAGAAGAAGGGGAGGGGGTTGCCAATCTCATTCCGATTGCCCTTCAAGTGCTATCGGGGAAGAGACCCTATCTTTCGATTTTAGGAACAGATTATCCTACCCCGGATGGGACCCCAGTGCGCGATTATGTCCACGTCGTGGATATCGCTAGGGCACATGTAAAGGGACTCGAATACCTCCTCGAAGGAAAGCCGAGTGTGACGTTGAATATCGGAACGGGCCGAGGATACTCTGTCAAAGAGGTGATCACCACTCTCGAGGAGGTTTCTGGTCAGAAAATCCCTCAGGTGATTGCACCCAGAAGACCGGGAGACCCTCCCTATCTGATCGCCGATGCAGGCCTAGCAAAAGAGGTGCTCGGTTGGGAACCTCTCTATTCCGACTTGAAAACGATTCTAGAAAGTGCCTGGAAATGGATTCACCATTGACAATCCCTCAGGGATCCCCTAACTTCCAAGTATGAAAACAAAGACAAAAATCGTCTGTACGATAGGCCCTGCAGTTAACTCCTACGATAAAATCCTCCAGCTCATCGATGCGGGGATGGATGTCGCACGTCTGAATTTCAGCCATGGAACCCATGACGAACATCTTCTTGTGATCGAGATGCTAAAAAAGGCGCGCCAAGAAAAGAGAGTGCCCCTTGCGATCATGCTCGATACGAAGGGACCTGAGATTCGGATTGGGATGCTCAAAAATGAGAAAGTAGCAGTGGAGCCGCGTCAAAGAATCTTACTGACCAAAGAGGAGATCGAAGGGGATGCCGACAAGATTCCCGTGACGCCTCCCTCCGTTATCGAGACGCTCCAGGTAGGGATGCGCGTGCTCATTGACGATGGGTATCTCATCTCACGCGTTGTGGAAAAAACGGCAGAAGGAGTGATCATCGAGTTTGAAAATGGAGGCATGATCAAAAGCCAAAAGGGGATCAATGTGCCCGGCGTCGATTTTGGTCTTCCCGCGATGACAGAGCAAGATGTCCGGGATATCGCCTTTGGATGCAAGCAAGATGTCGATTTGATCGCCGCTTCCTTCATCCGCTCCGCAGAGCATGTGCTAGCGATTAAACAGCTGCTTTCTAAAGAGGGAAAGCCCAAAATTCTCGTCCTTGCAAAAATTGAAAGTAGTCTCGGGGTCGATCATTTCGACTCGATTGTCCAGGTAGCAGATGGGATCATGGTTGCGCGCGGGGATCTCGGAGTGGAGCTTCCTCTGGAGCAGGTCCCCCGTCTACAGAAGATGATGATCCATAAATGCGCAGATGCGGGAAAACCGGTAATTACGGCCACTCAGATGCTCGAATCGATGATTCAAAACCCCCGGCCGACTCGCGCTGAGGTTTCTGATGTCGCCAACGCCATCTACGATAGCACCTCTGCTGTCATGCTCTCTGGAGAGACCGCCGTCGGAAAATATCCGATTGAAACGGTCCGCACGATGTGCAAAATCGTTGAGGAAGCAGAGAGGGATTTTAATTACCGAGACTACTTCTTAAAGGGGTCTCGGGTCGATTTTCACGACGTATCGAATTCTGTTGCGCTTGCGACCGTGCGGACCGCCTACAGCGCAGGAGCCAAGGGGATTTTCGTCTTCACAAGTAGCGGGTCAACCGCTCGTCTGATCTCCAAATTTCGTCCCGAAATCCCGATTGTGGCACTATCTAGCGATCAAAAGGTGTATCACCAGCTCGCTCTTAACTGGGGAGTTATCCCCGTGCCGGCAGAGCACGCAGAAAATGCAACCGAGGCGCTCAAAATAGCAAGCAGTTTTGCCATAAAACAGGGGGTCCTTCAGAGAGGAGCCCTTGTCGTCATCACGTCAGGAGCTCCCTTTGGCGTCAGTGGCACCACGAACATGATGCTCGTGGAGAAAATTTAGGCGTGTTCGATGAACAGCTCGAGTTGCTTTGAGGCGTCTTTTAGAGCCGTGAGGAAGGCGACGCGCTCAAGAGCGGGGACCATCGCAGGGACCTCAGTCAGGTCGATAACCGCTTTTTTCAGGTAGGAATCGAGCGATTTTAAGGCGGCATGGTGCGCATTGTGGAATTCGAGGATGCTCTTTGCAATCTCGCCGAGCTGATCGCGCGAGGGGATCAGGTTCTCGTTTTTGTGCATCTTCGAGATCCACCCATCGATGTTTCCCTTGAGCTTTAATGCTTTTCTAACAATTCCAGAAGGTTCTTTTGAAGGTTTTGCTGGAAGCGCGGCCATAAATACCCCTTTATTATATAAACTCATTATTATCGATTTAATAATTAATTTGCAATAATGAGATTCCAACGAGGGGGGCTGTCTCCGCGCGGAGAATATTTTTATGGAGCCGCACCCCACATCCCCCCATCTGATCCAGTAAGTGGGACCTCTCCTTGGGGTGTAGCCCCTTTTCTGGCCCAATACAGAGGTAGGTCGGGCCCTCCTTACCGGGAACTTCCCATAGATAGGGGGCATCTTCTGAGAGATCTCCAAAGAACAGGGTTCCTTGGAGGGGCTCCCATGAGGTAAGGGGAGGCTTCCAGAGGATGGAGGGCAGATCGAGGCGGCCACACTGCTTCATCGCTGCGATGCTCAGATGGGTCAGGCGCTCGAGCTGGTTGGGGCTTAACCCCTTCTTTTCACTATACATCCCTTCAAAAAGCCAAAAAGCGGTGGCGTCGAGCTCGGTTCCCTTTTCGATAATCCACTCGAGATGGGTCATCTGGGGTAGGGCTTGGATCAGGATTCTCTCCCGCTTCTTTGCTTTTTCCTCATAGACTGAGTGCACCTCTAACGTCGCAAAATCCTTAGAAAGAGAGGCGACCTCAGCTTCTGCGAGAAAACCTCTCCCATTGACGAGCTCGACCCTTTCCCCGGTGCGGGCGCGGAGGACTCGAGCCAGGTGGTGGAACTCCCCCCCTTCCAAATGGCAAGATGCATCCACTCGCAGATCGGCATCGACAAAATAGCGGTTATGGGGCACGGAGGAGCTCCTTCTTCAAATCGAAATGCTCATCGCAGGAGATCGCCGTAAATGCGGCAAGCTTTTTGAAATGCCGATTTAACCCTTTGTCCTTCGTGAAGTTAAAAACCAGCTTAAATCGGTAATCTGGGAGGTAGGGGTCCTTAGAGGAGATGACCTCGAATCCCTCAAGATTTAAACGGGTAGGGGAATGGACGGTAATGAACTCATGCGGGTAAATCTCGCGAAAGAGGGGAAGTAGGGGGAGGATCTTCTCATAACCCTCTAGGGGAAGAAGGATTAGGATCGATTCATGGCGAAAGGGGCGCTTTAACTTCTCAGGGGTCTGCTGTTTCCAGCGGTTGTGGGTCCATAGCCATTCACCGGGCGCCTTGCGAATTGTGTCCTCTAAGATCTGAAGGGCGCCGCGCATTAATCTGTCGACCTCCTGTTCGAGAGGCGCGTCGGGATTCGGCCAAAGGGGAGCGGAGTAATGGATCTTGTATTTCCCCTCCTCTCTACGGGTGGTCGCTACGATAATAGGGGAGCCCGTCCGATGGGATAAGATGGCTGCGATCGGGGAGGTCCAGGCCATCCTTCCAAAAAAGGGGGAGCAGTACCCGCTATCTGGCATCCCCTGATCGCCTACAATTCCGAGGAAAGACCCCCGCTTGAGTGCGCGCAACCCCTCTCGGATCGCATTTTGTGGGGTGATGATCTTTCCTCCATATTTTTCTCTAATGCGCAAAACCCAGTCGTAGAGGGGTTTGTTTTTTACCGGCCGTCCAATGGCAACCCCGGGCATCCTGCGGGTCCCTTCGAGAAATAGCACCTCCCAATTGGCTTGGTGGCCGCAGAAAAAGATCACCGGTTTCCCCGATTGCATTAACTGCGCGGCTTCCTCAGGATTTTCACAGGTGGCAACGGAGTGGATCTCCTTTTCTGAGGAGAACTTGGCATACTCAAGAGCGGTAATCAGGAGATTTTGGATCGAAGCGATCGCAAGGGTTTTGAGCTGCTTTTCATCTAGATGCAAATCGCTTGCAAGAGCCAGATTGCTAAGCGCGCGCTTGCGGAATTTCGGAACGAGATAGTAGAGGGCAGATCCCAGGATACGCCCAAGCTGGTGGATGACCCGGTAAGGGAGAAAGCGCACCGGCCAGGTGACACAGAGGAAGAAGAAAAAAGCCGCTCGATATTTCATCCTCGTCAGTTTACTCCAATCGATCAATTTTCACCACAACCTCGACCTTGTTAAGATAAAATTTTAGTATATATGCACGAAATTTCCACCTTTCATTTTTTTGCATTTTTATGCATCCTTGGCCCTTCAAATGGGATAGGGATGGAATTATGGAACATGTACTTCGGGAGACCCGGACCACTCGATACCGCTGGGTAATTGGGTTCCTCATATTTTTTATTACCTTAGTTAACTTCATTGATCGCTCCGCGATTTCGTTTGTGATCGATCCCCTAAAGCAAGAATTTGGTTTTTCAGCGACCCAATTTGGAATGATTCTCTCAGCGTTTGGAGTGGGTTATACGTTGCTGACCGTGCTCGGTGGGTGGATGGTGGATCGGTATGGTTCCCGCTCCATCTGGGCGATTGCTGCAATTGCCTGGTCGCTCTGTGTTGGGTTCCTCGGCTTTGCCACGGGTTTTTGGGGCTTTATTGGCCTGCGCCTGTTGCTTGGAATCACAGAAGGCCCTCACTTTCCCGCGATGTCTCGAACGATTTCCGATTGGCTTCCCGCCTCAGAAAGGGCCCGCGCGCTCTCTTTGGGATTAGTCGCAATCCCCCTCTCCTCTGTCGTTGGAGCCCCCATTATTTCTTACCTCGTTGTCGACTTTGGCTGGCGCGCCATGTTCTTTTCCATTAGCGCATTGGGGATCCTTTGGGGAGTTGTCTGGTATTTTCTTTTTAGAGACCGTCCTGAAGACTCACGCTATGTGAGCCATGCGGAAAGGCGCCTCATTGAAACGACCCGCTTCAAGTCGGAGCAGCCGAAGGATTCAAAAATCGATTGGCGTTTTATCTTGGCAAACCCCTCACTCGTCGCCAATAACATCGCCTATTTTGCCTTTGGGTATATGCTCTTTTTTTCCACCCTTTGGCTGCCAGGCTACTTCCTCAGAGAGCACGGCCTAAACCTGAAAAGTGTGGGCTGGTACCTCACGATCCCTTGGCTGATTTGCGCTGCTTTTCTCAAGTCGGGCGGATTTATCTCCGATTGGCTCTATAAACGGACAGGCAGTCGCCGCCTTTCTCGATCCCATGTGATTTGGGTATCGCAGCTCCTATCCGCAATTTTCTTCCTCTTGCTGAGTACGACCCATACGCTCGGTCTTTCGATCGTTTTCTTAAGTCTGGGTCTCGGATTTGGGTTTATGCCCCAGGCTGCATTTTTTAGCACAAATATTGACGTGGCTAAAGAGCGTTCGGGGACAGCACAAGGGATCACATCGGGTTGCCTTTCGCTTGCGGGGATCCTGGCCCCTGTTCTCACGGGCTGGCTGGTCGATTTGACGGCGAGCTACCAAGGAGCATTCTTATTGCTCTCCGGTATGAGCCTTATTTCCGTCGTCACGGTGATTATCTACCACCGTCCCGATGCGATTGTATCCCAAGAGTCTGGTCGATAATCTGACCCATTTGTTTGCTAAAGTCGAGATCCGCCGTAAGCTGGCGGATCTTGGCTGCGCTCTCTAGAGTTTTCTTTTTCTCCATAGCCCCCCTAAGGATTTTTCCAAACCCTTCTCGGTCATGTAGAGAGGGGATGATGGCCCCTGTATCTTGCGTTAATACCTCATGCCCTCCATTGGTCCGCGAGGAGAGGACGAAGACTCCCATGGCGAGCGCTTCTACCGTCACATTGGCAAAAGGATCGTACCAGGAGGGGATAACGAGGGTATCTGCGCGCTGATAGAATGGAATGATATTCTTTTGCTCTCCGTAAAAGTGGACCTTATCAGCCAATCCAAGATCAGCTGCCAACTTTTGGAAATGGGGTAGCCTTTTGTCTTTCCCGACGACGCTCAAATGAAAATCTTCCGATCGAATGTGGCTTAAGGCATAGAGAAGCGTATCTAACCCTTTCCTTTGATAATTATGTCCAATAAAGAGGAACTCGTGTGGACCTGCTTGAGGTTGCCATGCCTCAAATGGAGCTTGCATCGCCTTCCACTCCACCCCGTTATGCACGACGTGGATTTTTTGAGGATCCGTTGCATAGGTCGACAGGATTTCGTCTTTAACCATCGCAGAATTTGTGAAAAGAATCTCTAGATTGGGAGACTCAAAAGCCTCTTTTTCAATCGCGAGAAGGAGGCGGTGGAGGGGGTTGCATGCAAAACTTATCCCTTTTAATGCTCCTTCGTTCTCCTTTCTCCGCTTGAGGTAGGCGGCATGGGAGCCATTGCCCGCTCGATAGTGGGTTTGGTCTCGAGTGCGATCTAGGCCAAAGATGATGGGAGTTGGATGCGCCTTGAGATAGTCTCGGCAGAGCCGATCGAAATGGAGGACATTCCATGCACTGAAAAGATGATCGACAGGAAAGGAGATCACCTCAAGGTGGGGGTCAGTGAAGGGGGGCTGATCGAGCTTTGTGGTGAGTAGAGTGACCTTAGCGCCTTTTGAGCAAAGCGCGCGGACGATTTCCCAGGTATATTTTTCAAGACCACCCCTGCGATACAGTTCACTTTTAATGACTGTGACGTTCATTGCGCCGGAGTTCCGATCTGATTGAGAATCTCGGCAAGGTGGCTCGATTCCTCGAGAATGATCGATTGGTTCTTAAGGAAAATCGCCAGCTCAAATTTACTCTCGTCCGCCTTAAAGAGTTGGAATCGATTCATGTAGCTGCGGAACCTGTTGCGCAGGTACTCCTCGCGCATGCTGGGCTGAAGTAGGCGGATGTCTTGGTCTGACACATCGGACATGAGCGTTGCGACATACCTGTCCTCGAGATTTCTCGAGTTGATGAACTGCAGGCTCCACTCGAGAAGCCCCCTTTCAGAATGGGGAGTCACGATCACAACGATTTCGATCATGCCGCGGACCGTTTCGAGGAAGAGGCGATCGACCCCATTTGCAAACAGAGGCGAGGTGATCATCGGAAGTCCACCCACATCGGAAACTAAATCCCCCTCGGCAATCCGCATCGTGGCGGGGCTGAGATTGTTGATCTCCTCGGGGTTAAAGTAGAGGGAGACGGGAATGGGGGTCTCGATGGAAAGTAGATTGCACCGGATAAAGTCGATCCGCAGGGCTTTGGATTGGGGATCGTCAATCTCGATAGGGCTATCGGAAAGGATAGGGATGTTAATCTGTTTCCACTGATCGGGAACAAAATAACTGACGATATCCGATGCTTTCCCTCCGCTCGTTCCAGCTGCGAGTGCATCGAGCTCTGTCTTGGAGATGTCGCTTAAGTTGAAAGTGATCCTCTGCTCTTTGAGTTTGAGCCGTTTTATGACCTCTTCAGGACCACTTACCGTGAGGTTAAGACGGTATGGCCACACATCGAGGAACTGATAGCTGCGCGGCGCCTCACCGATGGGCTGTGTGATGATAATCGGGATCTGGTCTGTGACGAGTTTGGTCAGGCGCACGACAAAATTGGGGTGATAGACTCTCGAAATTCCTTTTGAAATATCGATCTCTGGATTTAGCGAGACGAGGTTTTTCTTCGAGATCATCGCAATCCACTCGTCAGGTTTACCACTGGCATCGATGACCACTTCGAGATCATAGGGAGTGAGTTCATCGATCAGATTCTTATTCCCCACAAGGGTTAAAGTGAGCTTTTTGGCCAGTCTTCCATTCGGCTGCATCCCTTCGATCGTTTTACCCGAGGGGAGATTGATGATGCGGACGGGGACGTTGCTGACGTTGCGCGTGCTGGTCAGGGTATGGTTTACCATGAGCCACGCCACAAGAGCCAGGAGTACAGAGATGAGTTTACGCGGCCAGTGGGTCACAAAGAGATTGTAGAGTAGAGTCTTCACTGTCTAAGCCATTCTCGTAGGTTAAATTGACTCTTAAAGTCTGCTTTTTGAGGGGGTGTAAAAATGCTGCGGGCAATCCCCTTAAACCGGTCGCTCTTGACCCCTGGAGTCATCACCCCATCGCGAGCAATTGACACCTTGCCCGTCTCCTCTGAAACCACGATGACAAGGGCATCGGAGGTCTGCGAGGCTCCAAGAGCCGCGCGATGGCGCGTTCCCATCGAACGGGCAAGTTGGGCGCTATCTTCCGCAAGAGGCAAAATCACCGCTGCAGCCACAATCGTCATATCGCGGATAATCACAGCGCCATCGTGCAGGGGAGTGGTCGTAGCAAAGATCGACTCGAGCAGTTCAGAGGAGAAATTCGCATTTAAGATGACCGCTTTATGCGCCATCTCATCAAGCGAGTCCTCGTTTTGCAGCACCATCAGCGCGCCGATTCGCTTTTCCGCCAGCCGGTAGATCGAGTTAGAGAGCTGGTCGAGGAACTTGTCGAATTCAGAGATCTCTTTATAGCGGCGCCCTTTCAGGCTGAGCTTCGAAAGTGCTACCCTGAGCTCCGGCTGAAAGATAATGAGGATCGCGATGACCGCCACATTCCCGATTAAGACCATGAGCTTGTGTAAGATCGGCAGGTTAAGCCAGGAAGAAATTGCAAAGATGAGCAAGAAGGCGAGCAGCCCTAGGACAAGATCCATGGAACGGGTATTCCAGAAAAAAGAGAGGAGGTAATTAATCATCACCGCGATGATGATGATCTCAATAAACGGTGTCACGCCGTGAAACAACGAACCCATGACCAACTGCCTCCGATCCAAATCCTAGCAAAAGAGCAAATTAATCTCCTGGTGTTTCTTCACATCGTGTACTCGCAAGAGGTCTGCCCCCATTTTTGAGCAAAATGCATGGAGTGCAAGCGTAGCTAAAAGCAGGTCACCATCTGGATCGCTCTGGAGTTTGCGCAAAAAACCTTTGCGCGAGGCGCCGATAAGCACGGGAAACCCCAGTTCCTTAAGCCTCCCAATCCCGCCGCAGATGGCGAGATTCTGCGCGGCAGTTTTTCCAAAGCTAATTCCTGGATCGATCACAATCTGCGAGCGGCAAACACCCTCCCCCTCCAACATCCCACACTGCTTTTCAAAGAAGCGGAGAAGATGCGTGACGATCTCCTCAGGGTAGAAGGTGTGATCTTGCCGATGCATTACGCAAATGGTAGGTCCTTCATCCACTGCTAGCTGCCGCATTTGAGGGTTTTCAAAACCTGTGATGTCATTGATCCAAGTCGCCCCTTTTTTTAGCGCCTCTTTTGCAATCCGCGGGTGAAAAGTGTCGATCGAGATCGGAATGCTAAGAGTGGAAGAGAGGGCTTCGATTACAGGAAGCACTCGATGCAGTTCTATTTCCTCTGATGTCGCGGGGCTCCTTGGATGCGAAGATGCGCCACCGACGTCGATGAGGACAGCTCCCTCCTTCTCGAGCAGCAGCCCCCTTTCTATCGCTTGGTTTAAGGTTATATAAGCCCCTCCATCAAAAAAGGAGTCAGGCGTCACATTCAAAATACCCATCAGTTTCATGTCAGAAAGGATAACCCTTGGACAAATTTTATAGAACCTGTAGTATCCATAAATATTTGTTGATACGAGGGTCTGCGATGGACGCTGTTATTCTTTCCCGAATCCAGTTTGCTCTCACCAGTGGATTTCACTACATCTACCCGCCGATGAGCATTGGCCTTGGCCTCATGCTGGTGATCTTTGAGGGGATCTATATGAGGACGAAAAATCCTCTATACAAACAGATCGCCAAATTCTGGACGAAGATTTTTGCGCTGACCTTTGCGCTTGGGGTTGCAACAGGCCTCGTTCAACTCTTTGGTTTTGGGACGAACTGGGCTCGCTATTCCCGTTTTGTCGGTGACGTCTTTGGGAGTGCTCTTGCAGCCGAGGGGATTTTTGCCTTCTTCCTTGAAGCGGGATTTTTGGGCCTTATGCTCTTTGGCTGGGAGCGGGTGAGCCCTAAACTTCACTACATTTCAACCGTTTGCGTCGCAGCGGGTGCCCACTTCAGCGCAATTTGGATTGTGATCGCCAATTCCTGGATGCAAACCCCTGCGGGTTATGAGATCCTTGGACAAGGGCTCCAAGCCAAAGCGGTGGTTTCCAACTTTAAGGAGATGCTCCTCAACCCCTCCGCGATCGACCGCCTCGTGCACGTCCTGTTAGGGTGCTGGCTCACCGGAATTTTTCTCGTCTTGAGCGTTGCTGCCTACTACCAAATCAAAAAACAGCACAAGGACTTTGTCGAGAAAAATCTCAAGATTGGCCTCTGGATGGCGGGAATCGTCCTGGTCTTGCAACTTATCTCTGCAGATAGCACCTCTAAAGGGGTTGCTAAAGATCAACCGGCAAAGCTCGCTGCAATGGAGGGGGTCTACAAAACGGCAGCATCGACTCCTCTTACACTATTTGGATGGGTCGATACAAAAACAGAAGAGGTCCGTGGGATTCAGGTTCCGGGTCTCCTCAGCTTTCTCGTCTACCGCGACTTTAAAACGCCTGTCCCTGGACTCGATCAAATTCCTCTTGATGAGCGTCCCCCGGTACAGACCGTGTTCCAGGCATTTCACGTGATGATTGCGATGTGGGTGCTGATGGCCGCTGCCACACTTGCCAGTGGGTATCTGCTCTGGAAGAAGAAGCTTGCCAAACACAAGATTGCTCTATGGGCTTTAATCCTCTCGGTTTTCCTTCCACACATTGCTAATCAGGCGGGATGGATTACAGCAGAGGTAGGAAGACAGCCGTGGATTGTCTATGGCCTGCTGAAGACGTCAGAGGGAGTTTCCCCCACCATCGAGGCAAAGCAAGTGGCCTTTTCGATTGGTCTTTTCCTCGTCGTATACGCCCTTCTATTTGCGCTGTTTATTTTTCTGATCGATCGGAAAATTAAACATGGACCCAAAGAGGAAGCATTTGATGAAACTGTATTTCGAGATCAAATCTAGGTACTGCCATGAGTTTAGAGTTGCTTTGGTATTTTGTCATCGGTGTAGCTGTGGTCTTTTACGTCGTGCTCGATGGGTTTGATCTCGGCGTTGGGATGCTCCACTGTTTTACAAAAAAAGACCGCGATCGCCGCATTTTTCTCAATGCGATCGGTCCTGTGTGGGATGGCAACGAAGTGTGGCTGGTCATTGTAGGTGGTGCCCTCTTTGCGGGCTTCCCCGACGTCTATGCGACGCTTTTTTCAGGATTTTACGATCTCTGCATGCTCTTTTTGGTGGGTCTTATCTTTCGCGCAGTTGGCATCGAATTCCGCAGCAAAAGAGAATCGATGCGCTGGCGCAAAACCTGGGACGCAGTATTTTGTGCTTCGAGCTACATCATTGCATTTGGCTTAGGCGTTGTGCTCGGCAACCTGATGGAGGGGATTCCACTCAATGCCAATAAGGACTTCATCGGCGATTTTGGTCTTTTCTTACGTCCCTATCCGCTCCTCATCGGATTATTCACTGTAGCGCTCCTCATGATGCACGGGGCGATCTTCCTCGCAATGAAGACGGAAGGGGAGCTACACAAGAAACTGCGCCTATGGGCAAATCGCTGCACGGTGGCCTTCATCGCAACTTACGTAGCGACAACGGCGATTACCTGGGTATTTATGCCCCATCTCGTCGAAGTTTTTCATAGAAATCCCAGCTACCTTCTCCTTGGTCTCATCGTTCTTCTCATCATCTTAAATGTGCCGCGCGAGTTTTCCAAAAACCGCGATGGGAGAGCGTTTATCTACTCTTCTCTTTGCATCCTGACCCTTTTTGCCCTTTACGGAGTGGGGACGTTTCCCTATCTTGTCCGCTCCAACCTCGATCCTGAGAACAATAGCCTTACCTTTTACAACTCGGCAGCCTCGCAGCCCACCCTCACGGTGCTCCTCCTCATCGTTGCAATTGGGGTGCCGCTCGTTCTCGCCTATGGTGCGTTGATCTACCGCGTGTTCCGCGGCAAGGTGAAGCTCGGACCCTCCAGTTACTGAGCCTTGGGGAATCCAATAACTGCTCTGTAGCAGAGAATGAGGTGGTCCACCCCTCGCATCGCGCGGTGCGGGGGAGATTCCTTCGGCAGTTGATACGTCGTGGCGATTTTGTCTTTAGACACACCCGTTTCCCACGGGTAGTTTCCTGTCCCTTGCGCCCCTTTGCGCATCGCTATCGCCCAGTACATCGAAGCAAGATCGAGCCAGTGATAGGGCCAAAGGAGGGACTCTTGGAGCTCCGGCTCGACGAGCTGTGAAAAAAAAGCCCGATCGAATGAGGGATTTTGACAGATGAATACGGCTTCACCGCGTCGAATCCCTTGACGCATAAAGTGGAGCTTAATCTCTTCTGCCACTTGGGCAGATGGGATCCCGCGCTGGATTTCCTCCCAGCTAAACCCATTGATTTTGAGACTCTCCGGATCGCTTTTTTGCCACTCCTCTTCAGAGAGGGAGAGCACCGCTTGGTAAGAGTCTTTCTCTTCGCCTGTCAGGATATCGAGCATGCGGAAGGCGATTTCTAGGACCCTGTGGCGCCTGGAGCTAAGACCATTTGTCTCTGTATCTAAGAAAATTCCAATCACAAAATTGACCCACCAAAACGCGCCAGCGTATCAGAAAAAATCCCCCTTTGCAATAAATATTTGCTCACCCGTATAAGGAATTTGAATTGGAGGAGATATGCAAATCGATGTGGGAATATCGGAGAAAAATCGAGGGGCGATTTGTGCAGGGTTAAAGGAGTTTCTGGCTAGCACCTATGCGCTCTATTTGAAAACACAAAATTTTCATTGGAATGTAAAAGGCTCAGAGTTCTATTCCTTGCATATTCTTTTTGAAAAACAGTACGAGGAGCTCGCCGCGGCAGTCGATGAGATCGCGGAGAGAATTCGCGCACTTGGCGAAGGCGTCGATGGGACGTTTGCGGGATTTAAAAAATTAAGTCATGTCGAAGAGAGTGTTAAGTCTTTAAAAGCCAGTGGAATGCTCTCTAGCTTGATCGAGGCTCATGAGATTGTGATTCGGCAGGGGAGAAAACTTGCCGCCCTATGTGACGAAAAGGGGGACTTTGCTACCGTGGATCTACTCGGAAGAAGGCTGGGAAGCCATGAGAAGATGGCATGGTTTTTAAGGAGTCAAATTTAAATTTAACTCCTGAAGTATTGGTGGGAAAGGTGCCGGATGTGCTATAGTTGGCGGATTCATTATGGAAATAGCCTATGGCCCTCTCTCCTCAGAAGTTTCGTGAAGTCCTTTTTCTCCTCGTCTATTGCCACGACTTTGGCAGTTCAGATGAAGTGATGGAAGAGGTCATGAAGACGCTGTCTGTGACCAAGAAGACGGTGCGCGAAGCGAATCTAATCCAGGTCCAGATTGCTGAGCACCTCCATCGGATTGATGCCGTGATTAAGGCGCATGCAAAGGCGTATGAGTTTGATCGGATTCCCGGGGTAGAGAGAAGCGTTCTTCGCCTCGGTGTTTATGAGCTGCTCTATGCGCGTACCGTGCCCCCGAAGGTCGCCATCGCCGAAGCGATCCGCCTGACCCGAAAGTTTGCAACCCCTGAGTCGGCAGGATTTATCAATGCCATCTTAGATTCTGTATGGAGCCAAAATGGATCTCGAGAGCATAGCGAGCCGGTGCAAAGAGAGCAAACAGCTGAGCACGCTCTCCACGTTTAAAGTTGGAGGAGAGGCGCGTCTTTTTCTTGAAGTCCACTCGATCGAAGAGATGCAAGCGGCCCTTCTCCTTGCAAAACAGCGCGATCTTCCCTTTTTTATTCTCGGCAAAGGATCCAATTGTCTCTTTGATGACGGGGGGTATGATGGGCTTGTCATCCACAACAAGATCTCCTTTTGTGACTTTCAGTGGCCCTGTGTCACTGTAGGCGCCGGTTATAGTTTTTCTCTTCTCGGCGTCCAGACGGCTAGGCAGGGATGGTCAGGACTCGAATTTGCCTCGGGGATCCCCGCATCTGTCGGCGGTGCGGTCTACATGAATGCAGGGGCAAATGGGTCAGAGACAGCAGATTCCCTCGTTGAAGTGGGATTCGTCGATGCAGAGGGGACCTTTTCTCAGCTTAAAAGGGAGGAGCTTGCCTTTTCCTACCGCACCTCCCCATTTCAAAAGCGAAAAGGGGCAATTGTCAGCGCCAAATTTCATCTGATCCCGTCAGATGCGGCGCGCACAAAGCAGCTCGACATCGTTGCCTACCGCACGCGCAGCCAGCCCTATAATGACCCCTCAGCAGGATGCGTCTTCCGCAATCCCCCCATGTACTCTGCAGGTGCGCTGATCGAACAGTGTGGATTGAAGGGGAAGCAAATTGGAGGCGCCGAGGTCTCTTGCAAGCATGCCAACTTCATCGTCAATCGAGAAAATGCGACAGCTCGCGATGTGCTGGCCTTAGCAGAATTTGTGAAGAGCGCGGTAAAAGAACAAACGGGAATCGAACTCGAGATGGAAATACGCTATGTTCCGCGCTGATTTGCATTGCCATACGACCTGTAGTGATGGAACCTTTTCCGTTGAGCAGCTACTCAAACACGCTAAAGAGGTGGGGCTTGCGGGGATTTCGATCACAGATCATGACACCACCAAAGCTTATGAGACCGCCCCTGCACTTGCAAAACAGCTCGGCTTAGCTCTTGGCAGCGGCGTGGAGTTCTCAACCCAATTTGGCACTCTTAGCGTCCACGTTCTAGGCTATGATTTTGACCTCAATGATCCAGGAATCGAGGCGCTCTGCCACCGCCACCGCCACCGCAGACAAAGTCGCAACCGCGCGATCTTAGAAAAACTCGCTCACCATCAGATGCCCCTTAACGAGGAAGAGCTTTCCCTGCAGGGCAGTCTCATTGGACGTCCCCACATCGCCCAGCTCATGGTCGCCAAGGGGTATGTCCTCAGCATTCAAGAAGCATTCCAAAAGTACATCGGAGATGAGGGAAATTGCTTTGTGCGCGGGGAGGGGATTACCACAGAAGAGACCCTCTCCATCCTCCACGGGGCAGGTGGTAAAGCCTTCATCGCGCATCCCCATCTATTTAGGCGGGGCCGAGAAGTGAAGAATCTCCTCAGTCTTCCCTTTGATGGGATCGAGTGCCATTATGGCAATTTTACATCGAATAAAGAGGGGCCTTGGATTCGCCTTGCCAAAGAGCGCGGCCTTCTCATTAGCGGAGGCTCTGACTTTCATGGTGCCAATAAAGAGTATATCGCTCTTGGCGCCTCTTGGGTCGATGAGGAGACCTTTCATAAAATCTTTCAGAAACTCCTATGAAATATGGATCTTTTGAGCGGGCAAAACAGCTCAATGCCGCACTAAACTTTCCCACACGCGCCTATCCCACAATCCACGTTGCAGGAACAAACGGCAAAGGCTCTGTCTCTACCAAGATCGCAAAAGCTCTCGAGCTGTCTGGCTATCGGGTAGGGCTTTTTACCTCGCCCCATCTCTTCTCATTTTCTGAGCGCATCACAATCAACAGCAGGCCAATACCTGAGCAGGTGTTTGAAGAAAGAATCCAGCAGATCCCATCCCCCTGTTTTTTTGAACGTGCCACCTTCTTGGCATTTGACTACTTTAGGCAGGAAAAAGTGGACATTGCCGTCATTGAAACAGGACTTGGTGGACGTTTAGATACAACAAACGTAATTCACCCGATCCTCACGGTCATCACTTCGATTAGCCGCGATCATGCCGAGCTTCTAGGAAACACCCTCGATGCCATTGCAAGAGAAAAAGCGGGGATCCTCAAACCCAAGATCCCCGTCGTAATTGGGCCAAAAGCGCAGTTCCAGCCGATCTTTGACAGGGCGCAAGAGCTAGAATGCCCCCTGTATATCTCAGAAATTACAAGCCCCTTCTTCGATGTAGAAAATAGCGCGCTTGCAAAACTTACCTTGAAACAGATCCCACTCCCCCTAACTTCTTCCGCAATCGAGCAAGCGCTTCAAACGCGCCCTCCTTGTCGATTTGAGAAAGTAGGGGATGTCCTCTACGATGTCGCCCATAACATCGATGCCACCATCCACCTTCTACAAGCTCTTGAGATGTTTTTTCCAGACACGCCTTGCCGCTTTCTCGTTGGCTACTCTGAAGATAAGGAGTATGCTTCTTGTCTTGCTCTGCTCCAGAAGAAGGCAACGCACCTCCACCTCGTCCAGGCGGAAATGCCAAGGGCTGCAAGCCCTAAGAAATTAAGAGAAACTCTACCCGATCAAATGGATGCAACGCTGCATAAAAGCGTTGCAGAAGGGGCAGTCACCGCCTACCAAGAGGCGCAAAAAAAGGGGGAATTACTCGTTATCTCGGGCAGCTTCTATATCATGGCGGACGCAAGGCATGCCATCGAGCTGTGCAAGACCCAAGAAGAGAGAATCGATCTCTCCTTGTGTCGGATAGAGATCCCCATTGCCCACTAGCTCATTCACCGTAGCAAGTAAGGCCTGTAAGGTCTCCAGCCGATCTTCGAAAGCGGTCGCAAGCAGTGTGCGCATATGCTCATGAAAGAGGCGTTTATGCTCTTCGGGAAGGCGGTTAAACCGGCTTTTTGCCGTTCTCACATCACAGTCGTAAAAGGCTTTTGCCACATCAAAAAGGGCGTCGAGCTCATCGGGGAGCAGCTCATACTCACCTACAAAACGGACATTTTTCTCCCTTGAAAAGAGAGTGAAATGGTCTGGCAGCTCTTTTCCTTCGATTTTAGCTTGCGCATCGCGCAGATTGGACTTCGCTTTTGCCAGCACTTGGCGATGTTCTAAGGAGGGACGGTAATGGTCTTCGAGAGCGGCGACATGCTTTTGCAAGCTCAGGATCGTCTCTTTTGAAATCTCCCCCCTTTGGAGGGCTTCCGATTCCTCGCGAATTTGAGAGATTTCTCTATCGACAAGCCCATTTTGCAGATCTTGATAGAGCTGTACGATCCTCTCTTTGAGGGCATCTGCCTGTTTTTTTGCAAATACGTCAGAGGTCTTATCGCTTGGTAAAGAGCGGAGTGTGCGATCGAGGCGACGGGATAGCACCTGATACTTTTTCTTTGAGATGGGAGCGTGTGCAATCTCCTCAGCAAGGCTTTGAACTTGAAACAAAAGATGGCTAACTTTGTTCATATTATTTTCGCCTTTTTGTTTTATTAATCACAATACGCCTTGTCTTAATTGTATATGCTATCTATTTACAATTCAATTAGTAAAAATTACTTTATTTATTACACGGAAGCAAAAAAAAGGCTATGCCGTGTTTTTTATGGCATAGCCGGGTCGAACAATCTTGTAAATTAAAAAATTGCTTTTATTTAACTGGATGAGGCCAAATACTTGTATTCGGTGGGCAAAGTCGGATCAAAAAATCCGAGCTCGCCGAACCGGTATTGAAACCGTCCGTCATCCGGGTTTATAGAGAGAGAGCCCTTGCTATATGCTTCTTTGCAGATCTGGTAGAGTTTTTCATATGCACAGTTTGCAACGGAGGGGTGCTTAGAAAAAAGTGTGCGGAGAGCCTCGAAGTCCTCTGCTTCCAAGTAATATTTGGCAGCTTCGCGGACCAGTTCATCGATACGTGTTTGAATGCACTTTTGAATTTTCGCTGCAGGAGTGATTCCATGCGTACAAAAAGCCCATCTTCCATACTCTGGATTTGTAGGATTGAAGTGAGGCGGTTTTTCCCTTTGATCGATCTGATAGAGATGACCGAAGAGACTGCCTGAGAGTTCAGGATCCGTGGATTCAATCGTTGTTAGGAGAGTTTCAAAGTCTTCTGACTCTAGTGTAATGAGGAGCTGAAGCTGTGTAAGCCGCTCATGAAAAGCAGGACGGGTTGCATTCTCAACACATAGCGCTCGATTTAGCAGAGACTGCATCTCTTGAGCTGTCATCGGACAGGGGCGCTGGAGGGATCGGATTGCAGCGTGTTTCTGTTCGATAGTTCCGGGCCACTCATGAGGAGGGAACCTAAGCTGGGTAAGCTGAATTGGGCGGCCAAGCACTCGATACAGGGCATCGAGTAAAAGGATTGTCTCTTCTTTAGAGAGAAGCGCATCCACCGGCTGAAAATCATCAGGAAGGGCGCCCAGTCGCTCATAAAAACTCTCTACTTCGCACTGCGTTTGGATGCAAGAGTCCGCTCTTGCTATTGCTTCCTGAGGAATAGGGCCATCTTGTTCTCGGATAAAATCGATTAAAAGGTTAAAGGATTCAAAGTGATCGAGCTTACTTTCTTCGCTGCATCTAAAAGGATGTCTGGATACTATCGTCTCATCTAGTTGTCTTTGTAGGTCCTTCCAACGATCCATACGCAGGGATTCTTGAAATGCTTCATCTTGAGCTTGAATTAGGTTGCTAGAGCTCGATCCATTAGGGTTAAGTGCTAAGACACTTCGTTGCATCCCGTCATAATCCCAGATGATATCCTGTACCTGACTCTCTCGAGCGGTGTCTCCAGGTGCATTGATCCAAATATTTCTTAACGATTGAATCACGGGCTCAAAAGACCGCACCCTTGCCTGTAATGTCCCTATTGTCTCTGAATCTACGTTTGGTGACCTTAGGGCCTTAGCCAGGTCGGAGCGGAGCATTTGGAATGAATGGTTGTCGAAATTGATAGACATACTTTCTCCTTATTTTATTAAAACTTTGTTATTATTATATTAAAATGAAAATAATAATTCAATTATAAAGATTTTTGTAATAAAAGAAGAGTTGGGGACTCCCTATAAAGTAGATTGCGGTGTAGGCAGCAGTTCCACTTTCTGCTATCTAATTGACTCACCCTTAAATAGATCGCCTCTGTTTCCAGTGCACCTTCTCTATGCCCAGGATAACAAAGGAGACTAATGCAGCCCCCTGGCATTAGGATCTTAAGTGCTGATTCTAAGCTAGTTAGTGTGGAATCGGTAAGTGTGGTGATGCTCTTATCGCCTCCTGGAAGATAGCCTAAGTTATAGACAATAAGGCGGATCGGGTGATTAGAGGCCAAGGGGGGGAAGCTTTCATGGGATTGGCAGAAGAGGTGAACCTCTGTGTTGATAGGGGAGTTTTCCAGTCGCTTGCGGGTATGGCTTAGAGCGATCTCTTGCAAGTCGATGCCGATCAGGCCTCCTCCTTGGAGGGTTTGGGCGAGTACCAGAGTATCCTTCCCATTGCCGCAGGTGGCATCGATCGCCCAATCCCCAGGTTTGAGGAGGCGTTTCCAATACTGATGGGCGAGATCGATGAATGAATGAAACAGGGGCATGGGCGGAGAGGATACGCGATCTCGAAATTTAATTGCCTAGAATTTTCGCAATCGGTTAGGATACTAGCACTTCTAACGGGGTATTAGCTCAGTTGGTTAGAGCGCCACGTTGACATCGTGGAGGTCAGCTGTTCGAGTCAGCTATATCCCATTCATGCAAAAAACCTTGATCCCGTTAAGACAGACAGCGGCAGAAGTGCTTGCCGCTGCAGTTTCTCAAGTATTCCCTGCAGCCCAGCTTGTGCGTGGGGAGGGGACTGTCTCCTACTTTTTTTATGATTTCCGCTTTCCCTTTGTGTTTCAAAAAGAGATGCTCACTCTTCTAGAAGAGAGGATGCGTATTTTTTTGAAAGAAAAGCCGGAGATTCGGGTCATGGAGATGGTCCCTGCAAATGCGGCGGCTCTTCTAATGCATCGGGGGCGGCCAGAGATCGCAAAAGGAGTGAGGGAAATCTCACGGGCTTCCGTGCAAATATGTCAGATTGGGGATTTTGTCGACTATTGCCCCTATCCCTTTGAAACCAACTGGAGCTCTCCCTGCTTTAAATTGCTTGAGGGGTATCCGTTAGGCGGAGGTGTCACACGGATTGTGGGGGCGATCGCTGAGGATAAGCAGGAGCTTAAAGAGATCTCCCGAAGATCTGCATTTCAAGAAAATACCTGGCAGACGCTTGCGATCAAGCGGGGACTATTTCGAGAGGTAGAGGGGACATGGGTCTGGGAGGGAAAGGGAGAGGCCCTTCGAGAGAAGCTGATCCAGCGGTGGAGACGGGAGCATCTCAAACAGGGATTTGTCCTCGTCGCTGCACCCGATTTTTCCCTTTTAAAGGGGGGAGAGCGATTGGCGCAAATCGGATGGGTGCCTTTGGAGGAGGGGGGGAGAGAGGGGATTTTAGCCCCAGATGTCGCCACGCTAGATAGAGCCCAGATCCATCCATCTGAAGGGAATCTTTTACAAGAATGCATTTCGTCCTTGCAATTCATCGTGAAAATGCCTAAAATTCTAGATTTTGAATTCGAAATTGTCTTATCCATTTCGAGGCGCAAGGGAAGTGGCGTGAACGTCTTAAAAGAGGCGCTCGAGCGCGCAGGACTTGTGTATAAAACCGAACGCGAGGTGCAAGAGGATGTCGAGGCGATGGTCTCTGTCCGTATTGCCGATTCGCTAGGGAGGAAATGGGCAGGACCTTATTTGAGTTTACTGGAAGGGGGGAAGACCCTCATCCGGTCGATGTATGGGCCTTTAGAGCGGTGGGTAGCTTTGCTACTTGAGCGCACAGGTGGCCAAGATGCTGTTTGGGCGGAATATTTAGAAGAGGTTGAATCTGAGAATCAATAGAGAAATTCGAGCGCCAAAAGTGCGCGTCATTGATCAAGATGGCAGTCAGTTGGGACTCTTGACGCTAGCGGAAGCTCTAATGAAGGCAGAAGCGGCTACACTCGACCTCGTCGAGATTGCACCAAACGCGGAGCCTCCTGTTTGCAAGATTATCGATTACGGAAAGTACCGCTACCAGTTGACGAAGAAAGAGAAAGAGCAGAAGAAGTCTCAGCACCAGGTCAAGGTGAAGGAGATCAAGATCAAGCCCAATACGGATGATCACGATCTGCAAGTGAAGCTGAGACATGCTCAAGAGTTTATCGCGAAGGGAAACAAGGTGAAGATCACCTGTACTTTTCGCGGCCGGGAGATGATGCATCCAGAGTTTGGTGAACGAGTCGTGAAGCGTCTTTGTGCGGAACTCGCAGAAGTTGCGACTCCTGAGACGGCGCCGAAGATGTTTGGCCGGAGCCTCACGGTTGTTCTCTCTCCAGGTGGAAAGAAGAAAACGACAAATAGTTAGAAGGTATCAGCAATGCCAAAAATGAAAACACACAAAGCAGTCACCGCGAAGTTTAAGGTGACAGGTACGGGCAAGCTTAAACGCAATCGCCCAGGCCGCCGACATATTTTGACCAAGAAGTCTGCTAATCGCAAACGCCACCTGAAGAAGCAGCAACTGGTCGATAAGGGCCAAGTAAAAATGTACTCCCGTCTGATGGGCGTGGGTTAAAAATTTAGAAAATTGGAGTTATTCTCATGGTTAGAGTCACAAATGCTGTGGCAGCCAATCGCAAGCGCAAGCGCCTCTTTAAGTTAGCAAAGGGATTTGTGGGTGACCGCAAAAACCATATCCGCCTAACGAAAGATGCGGTCATGTCTGCGCTGGCATTCAATTACCGCCACCGCAAACTGAAGAAAAGAGATTTCCGCAGCCTCTGGATCGTTCGAATCAGCGTAGCTGCGAAAATCCACGGCATGTCATATAGCAAGCTCATCTCTGGCCTTTCCAAGGCAGGATGTGCGCTGAATCGCAAAATGCTCTCTGAGATGGCAATTCGCGATCCTAGCAGCTTTGCCGCAGTAGCGGGCACAGCAAAACAAGCCCTCGCTTAAAAAATCCCTCTTCCGCGCCCCAAGTAACGGGGCGCGGATCGACTTAAGGTTGTCACGTGCAAGAACAGATCTCTGCGCTCCGCCAGCAATTTCAGGCGGATCTAAAAAACGTACATCAAAGTAAGCAGGTCGAGGAACTCAAGATCAAGTACCTCGGTAAAAAGGGGTCGATCCAGGATTTGATGCAGCACCTTCGGCACGCATCCAGTGAGGCGCGCCCTGTGCTTGGCAAGCAGATCAACGAGCTCAAAGAGGAGATCACAGCCCTTTGTGAAGAGGCTTTAGGGGCTTTTTCCCAGGTTGAGAGAGCAAAGCAGCTCGCAGAGGAAAAAATCGACATTACCCTTCCTGCGCGGCGCCGCTATCTCGGGAGAGCGCACCCCATTAGTCAGGTCCTCCAAGAAGTGATCGATATTCTGGTTGGGATGGGATTCTCTGTCCAGTACGGACCCGATATCGATAGCGACTACTATAACTATGAAGGGTTAAATTTTCCTCCAGACCACCCTGCGCGCGATATGCAGGACACATTTTATCTGACGAAAGATTTTCTTCTCCGCTCCCATACTTCGAATACGCAGCTACGCGTGATGGAGGCGCATTCTCCCCCCATTCGGATTATCGCGCCTGGCACGACCTACCGCAACGAGACGGTAAGTAGCAGATCGCACGTCTTCTTCCACCAAGTGGAAGGGCTCTATATCGATAAAAATGTCTCGTTTGCCGATCTGTTTGCGACAATGGAGGAGTTTCTCAGCAAGTTATTCCACACGGCAGTGAAGACCCGTTTTCGCCCCAGTTACTTTCCCTTTGTCGAGCCAGGCCTTGAGGTGGACATTCGCTGCACCTCCTGTCAGGGAAAGGGTTGCAGGCTCTGCAAACAGACAGGTTGGCTTGAAATTCTCGGTGCAGGAATGGTACACCCCGAAGTCTTGAAAAATGGGGGGATCGATCCTGAGGCATATTCCGGCTATGCATGGGGAATGGGGATCGAGCGGATTGCGATGCTCCTGCACGGGGTTAGAGATATCCGGATGTTTACAGAAAATGATCTGCGCTTCCTAGAGCAGATCGGATAAGACTTGCACTATTTCTGCGCTATGCGCTAATATTTTAGTTCCTAAACGGAAGAGTGGCAGAGTGGCCTATTGCGGCTGTCTTGAAAACAGCAGTCGGGCAACCGACCGTGGGTTCGAATCCTACCTCTTCCGTTGCTTTCTAAGATTTATGACCCTGAAGATAGTAGGGGTGGTTGTCGATCTTCTTATAAGACTTGCTCTCTTCATCCCAGACCTTGACAGGGTCTAGATTCTCGCCGTATTTGCTTTGTAGAAAGGGAATGATGTGATTGGGCGCCCAGACCGTGAGCCCGTCAAAGCGGCACTTTTTCAGCGGAAAGACATCGCTTATCGGAAGGGGGGTAGTAAACATCCGCTCTTCTTGTTTCCAGCTATCGGGAAAGGAGCTGAATTCATATGTATAGTAGTAGGCGATCGTCTGATCTTCAGGGGAGACTTTGTAGTGGTAGATATCGATGAAGTTCTTCGTTTCTCGTACATACAGCTTGAGAAAACTTTTGGGCCGGGTATACCCTGACCAATCCTGAATCTGGTATTTTTTGGGATCGAGCGTCCCTAAGAGTCGTTTGACGTTGTCGTGATCCTCTAACATAATTGAGAAGTCGATATCCCAGTCCCAAGGGATAATCCCTCCATAGCGGTAGGCGCCAAGAGCTGTACCGCAGTCCACCCAGTAGAGAATGTTGTTTGCATCGAGTAATGTAGCAATTTCTTTGAAGATGGCGATCTCAGTCGCCTGTCTTTTGGAGAGTTTAGATGGGCGTTTCAGTCCAAGACAAGGGGCGTACTCATCGGAATGAAAGGAGCCAATTCCCTGAGCGCGATATTCTTCTAAGTGACTTTGAGGAGGAAGCTCTCTGAGCGCGCGCTTTAATTGTCTATGTCGTCTGCGCACATTCGCGGAGAGATAGGAGATCCCTTTGAAGGTCGCGCCTAGAGTTTCCGTAATGGGAAAGAGGGCACAGGCAAGTGTCGTTTTGAGCCAGTGGAGCTTCTCATAATGATAGGATTGATAGACCTCGCATCCCTTTTCATCGAATCGGATGGTTTTCCCTCCAAACAGATAGCGGGAGGGAGCGAGAAAGAAATCCCCAATCGATTC
>JAFEGI010000005.1 GCA_018240135.1 Verrucomicrobiota bacterium | reverse complement strand
TCATCGAAAACGTGATGTTCTCCCCATCTAGAGTCATTCGTTTGGGGAGCGCCCATCAAATGGTAGATTTGGGAATAGACTTCATTCCTAAAAGCTTCAGGGAGACGATTAAATTGGGTGCAAAGCTCTTCACTGACCTCATGTCCGTTAGTCGATATTGTCCTTCTGAAAACAGAGTGCATGGCCACTTCCAACCTAGATGTAGAGTCAAAAACATGTGTTCTACCCCAGCTTAGATCTGCGGTTTGAGGACGGCCATTTAACACATAGATGAGATAATCAATCTTCTGCCGCAGCTCTTCTGAAAGGACTGAGAAGACCTCGCGCTGCTCATCAGAGGCAGGGCTAGGAGTTGCGGCGCATGCTGGAATTCTTTGGACTGTCATATTATAACCATTAATTTTAAATTAAGCCAGTTATATTGTACAAAAAAGTTATATTAATTAAAGAATGATTTTGCAATCTTTTTAAGATGCCAAAAGCCAAAAAGAACCAATGGCCTTAGAACTTCCGCAGGCCTCCAGCGCCGCCGAAGACGTCGACGTAGCCGTGGAAGCTGACGCAAAAGCCGGAGGCGCCGAAGCCCCCAATAACCAATCGGTCTCCATCTGCGCTGTCTGAAGTCAGTGAATAAGTCCAGGGCTCTTCACTAAACAGGCGCTTAGAGAAGAGCACCTTATGGAAAATCATCGCCGTTAGAAGATCTGCAACTGAGGGCACTTCGCACCCCAGCTCTTGAACAAGCTTATCTCGGGCCTTGATAGTTTTACTTCGACTTCCTTGAAGGACCCCATTGGAAAGGACCGCTACATAGGCCTGCTCTGTTTCCACAGCACCGATAGCGGGCTCCATCCTACCCCAAATATATTCTGCACGCACTTCCAATGTCCTTCCAATCGCAAGCAGCTTGGAGAAAGAGAGTCCTTTGGGGATGGCAATAATTGATACACCCTGATCATTTTCCACATGACGTGCCAAATCTAAAGCTACCGGTTCTAAACTCTCTCGACCTGGAACTACCAAGCCCTCAAAGCTCAGGCCATACTTCTCCAAGTTGACGTATTTTTCCCATACGCTTGCATCGATGAGTGTCACTCGTTTCCATGCCGCTTCGCGTACATTTGGAAGCCACTTTTTGCATACCAGAGCCGCTTTAGGTTGATCAACGAATGGGAGATAGCTGAAAATGTGCTGGAGCAGCTCTTCCGGCAGCTCGTCAATGGGACAAGGCCACTTCGGATCTGCATCCATGTCAGGGCTGGGAGTTGCGGTGCATGTTGGAATTATTTTGACTGTCATATTATAATCATTTGTTTTAGTTTAACTTAGTTAAGTTATATCAAAATGATAAATTAATTTAAATCGCAATCTTCAACATCTTTAAGCAGTTGACCATAAGCTGTTTACGCCAAAACTGCTTTGCTCATTTTGGCTACATTAAACCACAGGGCCCCAAGGTGTAAGAGACTTATTATCGAGAAAGCCTGATGCCGTAGACAGCTTCTGAAAAACCGATTGCTAATCGGAGAGAGGTTACGTATAATGGAAGACCATCTCAACTTTTAATTTAAAAAACTATGGCTGGTCTATCCTGTGGTATTGTGGGTCTTCCAAACGTCGGCAAATCGACTTTCTTTAATGCGCTTACAAAAAAAGGCGCGCAAGCGGCCAACTACCCCTTTTGCACCATCGATCCGAATGTCGGCATCGTCGAGGTTCCCGATGAGAGACTTCCTGTTCTCTCCAAAATCTCTGGAAGCGGAAAGATCATCCCCGCCACGATCACCTTTGTCGATATCGCCGGGATTGTGAAAGGCGCCTCAGAAGGTGAAGGGCTGGGCAACCAGTTTCTCGCCAATATCCGAGAAACGGATGCGATCATTCATGTCGTCCGGTGCTTTGAGAACGACGATGTGATCCACGTGGCGGGAAAAGTCGATCCAATTGCCGATATTGAGGTGATCAACCTCGAGCTCATCCTTTCCGATCTTCAGATGGCAGACAACATTGTCAGCCGCCTGGAAAAACAAGCGAAGGGGAAAAAGGAACTCGTTCCCGTGATCGAAACGCTGCGCAAAGCAATCGGTCATCTCAATCAAAATCACCCCTTGCGCACCTTAGCACTGACGGATGAAGAGAAAGCGCATATCCTCGAGTATCCCTTTCTTACAGACAAAAAAGTCCTCTATGCCTGCAATGTCTCAGAAGAGGCTCTCCCCTCGATGGAAAATGAATACGTGCAGAAGGTCAGAGAATATGCCGCAAAAGAGGGCAACCGCGTCATCCCCATCTGCGCGAAACTTGAAGAAGAACTCTCCCAACTCTCCGATAGCGAAGCGCTCGAATTCCTCAAATCGCTAGGTCTTGAAGAGACGGGTCTCAATCGCCTTATCAAAGAAGCCTTTTCCATGCTCGGACTTGCAACCTACATCACAACCGGTGAGATCGAAACCAGAGCCTGGACAATCCAAAAAGGAACCAAAGCGCCAGAGGCGGCCGGCAAGATCCATACCGACCTCCAAAAGGGATTTATCCGCGCAGAGGTGGTCTCCTATCAGGATATGGTGGCCTATAAGGGAAGAGCGGGTGCGCGAGATGTCGGTAAAGCGCGATCTGAAGGGAAAGACTACACCGTACAAGATGGAGATGTGATCTTATTCTTCCACAACTAAAAAAAACCTCTCTTTTTGTCACCTGCGCCGGCAGACTCGAACCCCTCCTCCTGGAAGAGATCCAGAAGATGGGTATTGAAGGCGCGCGCCCGGGCGTCCGCGGCGTATTCGTCCCTCAGACTCTGGAGAATGTCTACAAAATCAATTATCTGAGCCGCATTGCAACGCGCGTGCTCTGGCCTCTAGCGGCTTTTAATTGTCCAAACCCGGAAGCTCTTTACCGCGAGACAAAAAAAATCCCTTGGCTCGATTATCTCGACGAGACAAAGACCTTTGCCATCGATGCAAATATCTCCCACCCGCTGATCCGCCATAGCCTCTATGGGGCGCAGCTTGTTAAAGATGCGATCTGCGATCTGATCCGGGAAAAGAAGGATGCAAGGCCCTCTATCGACGTCAAAAACCCCAATGTGCAGCTCAACCTCTACATCCACAAAAACAAGGCGATCCTTAGTCTAGATACCTCTGGGCTCCCCCTATATAAACGGGGATGGAAAGAAGAGAATGTCGAAGCGGGCCTTCCAGAAACGCTCGCTGCAGCCCTTCTCATGCGCTCGGGGTACACGGGATCTGATGTGCTCTGCGATCCTTTTTGCGGCGCGGGCACCCTGCTCATCGAAGCGGCATGCATTGCGAGCCAAACGCCCGCGGGTTTCTACCGCAAACACTGGGGATTCTACACTCTACCTGGCTTTGATCTGGCAGCATGGGAAGCCTTCAAACAAGAGCAAGATGCGAAACGACACCCTCTAGCGCCCGGAAGTCTCATCGCAGCGGACAAAGACCCCAAGGCGATTGCGATTACACAACAGCACCTGCGCCTTACCGGGTTTGATGGGGCTGTGCAGGTGGTAAAAAGCCCTGTTGGGATGCTCAAACTTACCCGCTCTCCTACCCTAATTGTGACAGATCCCCCCTTTGGCAAGCGGATGGATGCCCCAACGGGGCTTTTCACCGATCTCGGTCGGTTCTTCCGCACCGAGTGCCCTGCGGCCCCCTTCCTCTACATGCTCGCCCCCTCCTACCACCTCGTTAAGGCAACAGGGTGCAAGCCGATCTCTGAGTGGGCAGTGAACCACGGCGGCCTCACACTGACCCTCTACCAACTGACAAACTAGAGAAGAAAAGTCTCTTTCTCTGTTTCTTGCCCATCTACGCGCTGAGAAAGTTCCATCTGCAATTTGGTGCCATAGTGGGAAGAAGTGGAGAGAAGAAGTTCATAATTTCCTGGACTTACTTTCAAATTGGATTCTAGCCACCCCTCTTTACGACCACATTTTAACCCTTGTTCCTGAACTTGGGAAATCAACTCGACCAGCTTGACACTCAAGCCTCCATTGTAAAGAGAGGAAAGGCTTCCCTCCTTAAAGTCGATTTCTAAAATCTCCTTGATTCGAGCTGTTGCGCCCAATTCCAGCGCCATATCTAGTCTGATGAAGGGCAAGAAGGGATGATCTCCCCTGTTGACAAATACACCCTGGTTGAGATTGCAGCGGGACGTCAACAGAACTGTCATTTTATCCGCAACTTCTTTGATTTTGCTTGCATCTAGAGATTTAATCGCCGAGTCGTAGTTGAATTCTGAGGAGGAGAGATTGGATGAGATTGAAGATGTCATATTTAAAGTTCCAGTTGTAGATGGACAGAGGATGATAGAGTACGCTGTGAATTAATTCAAAGCACAGATAAAATGAGTTCTGAGGAGCGGACTAATGGCTGAAAAGACGGAAAAGGCGACCCCAAAGAAGCTGCGCGATGCGCGTAAGAAGGGTCAAGTCGCTAAATCGCAAGATTTTCCCTCCGCCATCACCTTCGTCGTTTCGATCGCGACTACGATTTTGGTCTCAGGCTATCTCTTTAAAGTCCTCGCTACCTACATCGTCGGAATGTTCAAACTCACTAGCACCCATCTCGACTTGCAAAACCGGGCATCGGGCATCTTCACCAACGCCATTCAGGTCATTTTCAATACGAGCATGCCGATATTACTCCTCGTCTCCCTCTGCGGGATCCTCACCAGTTTTCTCATCGTGGGCCCGGTCTTTTCCCTTGAGGCGATGAAGCCCGACATCAAACGGCTCAATCCGATTTCCAATTTGAAGAACATGTTCAAATTGAAGACATTTGTGGAGTTAATTAAATCGATTCTAAAGATTACAGGTGCTGTGATTTTGATCTATACGGTCGTTTCAAATAGCGTCCCGGAAATCATCGCGACAGCGGCCATTCCCGTAATTGGCAGCGCCCATGTCTTTTCCGACTTTCTCATCAAGGTCGCGATCCGCGTCGGCATCTTTTTCCTCGTGATTGCCATTTTTGACCTGGTCTATCAAAAGAAGAACTTCGCCAAAGAGATGATGATGGAGAAGTTCCAGGTCAAACAGGAATACAAAGATACGGAAGGGGATCCCCACATCAAAGGAAAAAGGCGCCAGACGGCCCAAGAGATCGCCTATCAGGAAGGTCCGATGTCGGTTAAAAGGGCAAAGGCCGTTATCACCAACCCGGTACACGTCGCCGTCGCCATTGAGTACAATGAAGAGACAGAGCCCGCGCCCCGCATCGTCACCATGGGCAAAGGCCCCATCGCCGATACCATCATCCGGATCGCCCAGGAGAACAACATTCCGATCATGAGAAACGTAACCTTAGCACAAACCCTTTTTCAAAAAGGGAAAATCAGTGATTATGTACCTGAAGAGACCTATCAAGCCATTGCTGAGATTTTGCGCTGGCTTGCTGGCCTCGAATCCTTTGAGACTGCTGGGACGGAGATTTTTAAATGAAAGATATGCTCACGAAGCTGGCTAGAACGCTCGGCGGAGAACGTTCGCTTCGCTTCATCACCTCATCCAGCGACATCATCCTGGCTCTATTTATCATCGTGCTGATCATGATGATCATCGTGCCGATCTCGCCAAATATTCTCGATAACCTCATCGCGATCAACCTGACCGTCTCGATCGGCCTTTTGATGGTCTCCCTCTATATTCAAAAAGCGGTCCAGCTCTCGATCTTCCCCTCAATGCTGCTCATCACCACCCTCTTCCGCCTGGGGATCGAGATCTCAGCAACGCGCCAGATCCTCCTCCACGCCTATGCGGGACATATCATCCAAGCGTTTGGAAATGTCGTCGTCGGGGGGAACTTCGTCGTCGGCGGGATCATCTTCTTGATCATCACCATCGTCCAGTTCATCGTCGTCACAAAGGGTGCCGAGCGGGTCGCAGAGGTGGCAGCGCGATTTACCTTGGACGCGATGCCCGGCAAGCAAATGAGTATTGATGCCGACATGCGCAGCGGGGTCATCGACTCCAACCAAGCGCGTGAGCTGCGCCTTGCCTTGACCAAAGAGAGCCAGCTCTATGGAGCCATGGACGGCGCGATGAAGTTCGTCAAAGGGGACGTCATTGCGGGGATTGTGATTGCCGTGATCAACATCGTCGGGGGCCTCATCATCGGGGTCGCCATGCACGGAATGTCTGCGTTGCAAGCAGCAAAGACCTATACCCTCCTCTCGATCGGGGGTGGTTTGATCGCCCAAATCCCCTCTCTTCTCATCTCGATGACCGCTGGTATGGTCACCACCCGCGTTTCTTCTGAGAAAAAGGGGGATAACCTCGGTAAGGAGATCTCTGGACAGCTGCTCAATCAGCCCAAAGCGATCATGATCGCATCGGCTGTCGTTGCCCTGATGTCTTTTATCAAGGGTTTCCCGACGACCATCTTCCTCGTGATTGCTACGGCCATGTTCATTACTGGCTTTACCATCTGGTACAATGGAAGGAAGGGAGAAGCAAAAACCCAAGGGGGGATGATCTCCGCCAAGACCGATACAGACGTCGAAGGGCACACGGTCATCCGCGGGGGTGTGGATGAATATGCTCTGACCCTTCCTGTCATCTTGGAAGTGGGAAAAGCCCTCTCCTCTGCGATCCGCAAGGAAAAGCAGGGAGCCACATTCATTGAGGATATGATTCCCCGCATGCGCCATGCCCTCTATCAAGATCTTGGAGTGCGTTTTCCTGGGGTTCACGTCCGGACCGACTCGCAAATTCTCGAGTCAGATGAGTACTCGATTTTCCTAAATGAAGTGCCGATCATCCGCGGCAAGATCGTAGAAAACGCCCTTCTCACCACCGAGTCGCCCGAAACGCTCCGCAGATACAACATCCCCTTTTCGACGACGAAGAATAACATCGGCCAGCCCTCCTTCTGGGTCGATAACCGCTTTCAGGAGATTTTGCAGAAGGCGGGGATCAAATTTTGGAAACCCCTCGACGTGATGATCCTCCACCTCTCCTACTTCTACCGACAGCACGCTGCCGACTTTATCGGAATCCAGGAGATCCGTGGGATTTTAGAATTTATCGAAAAATCGTTCCCCGACCTCATCAAAGAGGTCACGCGCCTTGTCCCCTTGCAAAAACTCACCGAAATTTTTAAACGCCTGGTGCAAGAGCAGATCTCGATCAAGGATCTCCGCACCATCTTGGAAGCCCTTTCTGAGTGGGCACAGACGGAAAAAGATACCGTCCTTCTGACAGAATATGTCCGATCCTCACTCAAACGCTATATCAGCTACAAATACTCCCAAGGGCAGTCGATTCTTTCTGTCTATCTCGTCGATCCCGAGATCGAAGACATGGTCCGGGGCGCGATCAAACAAACCTCCGCAGGATCCTACCTCGCCTTAGATCCCGACTCGGTGCAACTCATCCTCCACTCCATGCGCTCGACGATTGTGCCAACCCCTGTGGGTGGACAACCCCCTGTCCTCCTGACTGCAGGCGATGTGCGCCGATTCATCCGCAAGCTAATCGAAGGAGAGTTCCCCGATATGGCCGTTGTCTCCTACCAAGAGATCGTCCCGGAAATCCGCGTGCAACCACTGGGACGGATCCAACTCTCCTAAACCTTGAGGGGCCTCTATGGCAGAACCAGTCTCAAGAGCAGAACCTAGCGCGATGCGGTTAGAAGCGCGTCGCATGGCGATGGTAGCTGCGCAGCAAGCGCTCCGTGGGATGGTGATCAACCAGCGCCAGTCGCGCGAGGGGTTCCTCACGTGGATCGATCGAGGTACCTTTAATCCCGTCGCCATGATGGGCAAGTTTGAGCCCTTAGAAAACAAATTCAAACGCACACCGCGCGAAGAAGAAGCGGAGCGCAGTGAGAAAAAGGAAAGAGCGGTTGCCGAAGTCGAGCGGCTCGACAAGGCCAGCGAGCAGTATAGCAGAAGAAATCCCGAGCTCCAAGCTAGGGTCCTCTCCCAGCTCCATGCGCGGATCTCCAACCGCGACAGCAACGAGGAGATCCTCCAAAAAGTCCTTCAAACCTATCCCGACCCCTCTCTTGCCGATGAAGCCCTCGATTACCTGCTAGAGACTCATCAAGCCGACACGGAGCTTGCACAGCGCATCCGGCAAGTCAAAGAGCAGATGAATGCCCGGTATGGCAGAGAGATCACCGCCGGCAAAAATATCGCAGAGCAAGCCAGAGAGTTTTCCAAGCAAGGCCTTGGAACCCCGACGGGCCTTCGCGATCTTTACCGGGATATCACAGGCAACCCAAGAGAACCGATCAACCTCTTTAATGAGCTGACAACCCAGTTCGAGTATGAGAAGATGAAAACGGTGATCGACTTTCTTCTCCACTCCCTCGGGCACGACCTCAAATCCAAAGGACCCTCGATCCCGCGCGGAGAACTCCACCTGATCTACTCAGAAGCGCGCAAGCTCCAAGGGATTTTGGGGATTTTCCGCTTCTTTAAATCGCGCATGGCCCTCATCTCCGCTGCCTTTGAAAGGGCGGGGATGGCTCTTTCCGCCCGGATCACTTTTGAGAGTTTAGCGCGCCACTTGATGCGCATCCTGCAAGAGCGCTACCCCTCTGCCGATAAAATTTTACAACTCGCCATGCTTCTTGGCATCTCAGAAGAGACTCTGGCGCAGATCATCATCTTCACACAGATGCGCGATAGTCTCCGCCACATCGCGCCCAAACTATTTAAGTCCGATCAGCACCGCCAAGACCTTCTCAGCAGCTTTATCGATGCACTCGAAGAACTCGATGAGAAGCTCGAAGAAGAAGAGGAGGAAGAGGAAGAAGAGGAAGAGGAGAAAGAGCCATGATCGATCGATTTGCACAGCTACTTGAGGAGCTCAGCACGGAGCTCGATATTCCCCTCCATCCGGAAAATAGCGATACCTGCCTTCTCAACATCAACGACAGCCTGGAAGTTCAGCTCGAATGTGATCCGATGCGCGAAAAGCTCCTCGTCGCTTCCTTTGTTTGCGACATTCCCCCTGGAAAACATCGAGAAAATGTCCTGAAAGATGCGCTGAAAGCCAACCACGCGCTGCTTGTAAATGGGATTCTCGCCTACTCCGATCGCAATAATAAGCTCACTCTTTTTACGTTTCTTCCCTGCACGGGACTTACTGGCCCTAAACTTGCTGAATTTCTCGGCAACTTCATCGAAAAAGCGACCCAGTGGCGCTCTGCCGTGGAATCGGGACAAACCGCCCACCTCGTACCCGCTGTGGAAAAGCCCTCCCATCCCTCCCCATTTGGTCTGAATAATGGATGAAAAGCTCCTCTCCTCCCTCATGGGACCGCAGTGGAAGCGCATCGGCATCAAGCCCCATCACGGGATCGATCTTCCCTTAGCTTCGCTGCGCAGCGCAAACAGCTGCGGCATCGGCGAATTTTTCGACCTGATTCCCCTCATCGATTGGTGCAGCAAACTTAAACTCGATGTGATCCAGCTTCTTCCCTTGAATGATACCGCTCTCGATCCCAGTCCCTACAACGCCAACTCCTCTTGCGCTCTTCACTTCATCTACCTCTCGCTCCATGCGCTCCCCTATCTCCGCTCCTTTCCTACCTTGAAACAGAAGCTCAAAGACTTTCAAGAACTGAGCAAAACCCCTCTGACTGCCTATCAAGAGGTCTACCAACACAAGCTCCACTGGCTCCGCGCCTATTTTGATGCGACCAAGGAGAAGTTTACCACCAGCAAAAAGTTTGCTAAATTCATCGCAGATCACCCTTGGGTCCACTCCTATGCCCTCTATAAAGCCCTCTGCCTCCACTTTCCAGGAATTTCCTGGCTCGAGTGGCCGCAAGAATTTCGCTCGCTGACAGCGGAAGAAATTCCGGTCCTGATGCGCCAGCACTGGGCGGAGGTCTCCTTCCAGATCACCCTCCAATACCTCTGCTATACCCAGCTTAAAAAAGTGAAAAAATATGCGGGCTCCCTTGGGGTTCACCTCATGGGAGATATCCCCATCCTCATCAGCCGCGAAAGCGCAGACGTCTGGCACTACCCTGAGTATTTCAACCTCCACCTCTTGGCCGGAGCGCCTCCTGACAAGTACAATACAGAGGGACAAATCTGGGGATTTCCCCTCTTCCAGTGGGAAGCGCTTCAGAAAAACAACTACGATTGGTGGACGCAGCGCCTCCGATGGGCTGAGCACTTCTTCGACCTCTATCGCATCGACCATATCCTCGGGTTTTTCCGCATCTGGGCGATTCCCCATGGCGCATCAGCCACCGAAGGACACTACCTCCCGACAAAAGAGGCGGAGTGGGGACCTCAAGGCGAAGAGGCGCTGACTCACATCCTCCCTACGACCAAGATGCTACCGATCGCCGAAGATCTCGGCCTCGTCCCCGACGCGGTGCACCCCTGTCTGGATAAGCTCGGAGTTTGCGGGACCCGCGTCATGCGCTGGGAAAGAGAGTGGGAAACAGACAAAAAATACACCCTCCCCACCTACTACTCTCCCCTTTCCCTCACCTGCCTTTCGACTCACGACTCAGAAACCCTAGCGCAGTGGTGGACCATCTACCAAAACGACTCCCGCGCGCTCGCTGCCCAGAAGAAATGGACCTATTCCCCCATTCTCTCCTCTGAACACCGGCTCGAAATCCTCTACGACAGCCACCATACAGCAAGCCTCTTCCACATCAACCTGTTGCAGGAATACCTCGCGCTCTACCCTGAGCTCGTCTGGGATGAGCCCCATGAGGAGCGGATCAACGTCCCTGGAAAAATCCTCCCCACCAACTGGAACTACCGGTACCGCCCCACCGTCGAGGAGATCACAAGCCACAGCGCCCTTTTTGCCTCGATGCAAAAAATCCTTCAAAACCAGCACTCTAAGTAATTAATTATGTATGCTCTCTATAGCATCATTTTTCGGGTTCTTTTAGAGCCGCTTTTCCACTGGATTTCGGGGGCAATATCCAACTCTCGTATATTGCCCCCGAAATCCAGTGGAAAAGCGGCCAGAATAATCCCAAAAATCGACGAAGATTAATTCCGTTGCTTTTTGTTTTTATTCTTGTCTTTAATAAGCTTAGCCTCAATTTCCTCAATAGTCGGCAAACTGGATTTTAGATCCTTCGGAAGAGCTTCCATGAGTTTTGTCGTATAGCTAGCTACCCCAATGGGACGTCGACTATCCTGAAGAGTGTACTCAACCATAAGTTTCTTTTTGGTTTTACAGAGGATCATTCCGATCGAGGGTGCGTCCCCAGGTTGCTTAAGCTGAGCATCCACTGCAGCTAGATAAAAACTAATCTTTCCAGCGTACTCAGGCTTAAATGGACCGCTCTTGAGTTCTACAACCACAAAGCACTTCAACCTAAAATGGTAAAACAATAAATCGATCAGAAATGTCTCCTCCTCCACCTCAATTTGATACTGACGCCCCACAAAAGCAAAGCCAGTGCCAAGTTCGACAAGAACCTTTTGAATATTCTCAACTAACCCTTCTTCAATTTCTGCTTCATCCGCTTTCTCACGTATCATCAAAAAGTCGAAACAATAGGGGTCCTTTAACTCAGCGTTAGCTAGATCTGAATCTGGTTGGGGAAGAGTTGCTGTAAAATTCGTTATCGCTTTTCCCTGCCTACTATAAAGGTCTGATTCAATCCACATTTCCAATGTGTTGCGACTCCACCCGTTTTCAATGGTCTTCTGGGCATACCAGAGCCGTTTATTCAACTCATCTAGCTTATCTATCAAAACCATGTTATGGCCCCAGGGGATTTTTGCAGCAGCTTGCTGCAAAATTGAAAATTCTGGGTAAGCTTCAGCAAACTGCTTCATATAGAATAGGTTACGAGGAGAAAAGCCGGTCATTTGAGGAAAAGAGACCTTTAGATCCTTTGCCAACCTCTCGATAACTTTAGAACCCCAACCTTCGTCTTTTTGCTTTTGGAGAACTTCTTGCCCGATTTCCCAATATAATTGGATTAACTCCGTGTTTACGGAAACCGAAGCCTTAAGCTGCGAGGAGCGGATTTTATTTTTCAGAGCGTCAAGAAGTTCTACATAACCAACAGCAAGAAGTCCCGAATCTTTCACCAATGTATTCACCATCAGAGGAACCTTTTTCATTTGTGGGTTCAAGTGTAACAAAGCTAAGTAAAAAAATCAAAATGGTGTATGAACCTATCCCAGTAAAATTTCTCGTCGATTTCGGGGATTATTTTGGCCGCCTTTCGATCCATTTTTGGGGGTCAATATCGACATGGGTATATTGACCCCCAAAAATGGATCGAAAGGCGGTCAAAAGAACCCCGAAATCGACAGAGACTTTTTACTGGGATAGGTTCATAAAGTTTTTCGCTTGAAATTCCCCTCCTTTAGCAATAGCATAGAGGGATGCGCATCTTTCCTCTCTATTTGCTGCTGCTCGCTCTACTTGCTCCTCTAGATGCAAAGAAAATGGAGAAGCAATCCCCCGCTTCAGGTGCTACCCTTAAACCCCTCTATTCGAGCCTAGACCCGCTGTCTGTCACGGAAAACCTCGCCTTTTACGAGCTATACCCCTCCAGCGAAGAGGGCAAGCTCGCGCTGAACCAAGCATGGAAACTCCTCGGCGCACAATCCGTAGCGGAAAAGGCAGATCCTATCCACCTCCCCACATTCGATATCCAGGCTATCATCTCCCTTGTCACGCGCCAGCCTTTTGAAGCGAAAGTGGAACTTTCGAAAGAACAACTGCACCTTGTTAACACAATTGCAAGTCCTCTCCACAACAGACAGAAAAAGGGGCATACGGTTTGGACAAAAGAGGAAGTGCTGGCGCTGCCATCAGAAGAGATCGACCTCGCGCGCGGCCTGCTCATCTTCCAATTCGATGAAGCGGAAAATCCCCGGCACGAGATCGAGCAGTATGAGGCAAGTCTCGATCTGATGGCGCTCCAAATCGCCGCACGCCTTCCAGAAAATGCCTCCGATGAGGAGAAGATCCGCGCGATCAACCGGTTCATCTTCCAAGAGATGCAGTTCCGCTTCCCTCCTCACTCCCTCTATGCAAATGATATCGACCTCTACACCTTCCTTCCCTCTGTCCTCGACGGGAGACGCGGGGTGTGCCTTGGAGTATCGATCCTTTATCTCTGTCTTGCGGAGCGACTCGATCTCCCCTTGGAGATCATCACCCCCCCTGGTCACATCTATGTCCGCTACCATGAGGGCGATCAGATCATCAATATCGAAACGACGGCGCGCGGGATCGATCCCCCCTCTGAGCTTTATTTGGGAATTAACACGCGCAAACTCCACGAGCGCACCAAGAAAGAGGTGATCGGCCTTGCATTCATGAACCAGGCATCTGTATTCTGGGCAAAGGAGGACTACGCAAAGACCGTAGCCCTCTATGAAAAGGCACTCCCCTTCCTCACGGAAGATCCCCTCCTCAAGATGTTACTGAGCTTTAACTATCTCTTTGTGGGAAAAACACAAGAAGCGCTAAAACTCATGCGCCCGCTCCGCGACCTCACATTTGATGAAGCAGTTTCACCTGAAACCATCCCAGCGGATTATTTAAGTGGGAAGATCAATGCTGAGGGGATCAAAGCGGTCTTTCTCTCAGTAGATGAGACGCGCGCTTCCATCCTAAAGAAGCAGAAGGAAATTCAGCAGATTCTTCAAAAATACCCCCAGTTCCGCGCCGGACTATTGCATCTCGCGACTACCTACCTGCAGCTAGGCAGGGCAAGCGAAGCGCTCGAAGTACTCGAGCGGCATCACGCCATCGACCCCCATCATGCGATTGTCGAATACTACCTCTCCGTCCTCAGCATAGAGAGGCTCGACTACAACCGCGCCTGGAGCTACCTCTCTCAAACAGAGAGCTTGCTGAAAGCTAGAGGTCATACACCAAGAGCGCTCCTTGGTATCCGAGATGCCTTAAGGCGGATGAGCCCCGATCCCTCTTGAGAATAACTTGCAATTGGGCTAAATCCAAAAGTAGTGAGGTAGTAAGATGCGCACAGCCCTTTTTCTTATGTTGAGTTTAACCTCTTTTCTTTCTGCCGAGATTGTTCTCGATGAGGTGATGTCCCCTGAAGAGCAAAAAAAGACGGGGGTTGCGAAGCTCTCGCGCATGCAAAAGCTCGCTCTTGAGGACTGGCTAGACAAGAACTTTGTTCTCAAAACAGAGGCGCAAAAAGAGCATGCACAAAATCTGTTCCTCTCGCTAAACATCAGTGGGGGCAAGAAAATCCAGCTCTCCGATGGCTCCATCTGGGAGATCGCTCCAGGAGATGTCAATGCCGCTTCCGCTTGGATCACCCCCGTCCCAATCAAGATCGAGCCAAGTGGCGATACCGATTTCCCCTTCCTCCTCATCAACACCAACAACCGCGCGAGCGTCAAAGCCAGAAAAGTCTCGCCCTAATTTGAATTTTGATACACAATACACTCCTTCCAAACCAAGGAGTGTTTTCTATGTCAACATCTCTAAGCGCGATACAAAATAGTTATGTGCAGAAATTCCCTGATGCAGTGCCTACTAAAACTGCTCAGAGCTTTATCCTGACAGTGGTGATTAACCTTGCAATTGGAGCTACTGCTCATATGGCGCTCGTAGGGGGTGCCCTTGCCTCTACAGCTACACTCATTGAGGCAGTGACTCGCCCCATTATCCGAGAGATCTTCCCTGAAAACCCACAGGTTGCGGAATTTATTCAGATTGTGATGCCTTACATGATTGTCATAGGCTTAGCCACTACAATTGCCCCTTGGGTTGGTGTCGCTTATAAAACGTCTTCTGTTCTCCTGCCTGTTATAGGAATGCTTGTCTTAAATAACAGTTTCTACGCAAGAAACGTAGGACGGGCATTCGTTTTATAAAAGTGTCTTTTCAATGAGCTCTGAAATGAGCAGGGAAACTTTTGGCTCTGCAGCATGCGCCACCCGGATGATCTCTGCGACATCCATCGTGCCGAGGGCATCCGGGTTAGCAAGGTTCGTGATGATCGACAGTCCCACTACTTTCATCCCCATGTGACGGGCGGCTAGATTTTCGGGGATCGTCGAAAGGCCAACTGCATCGGCTCCTAGGATGCGGAGCATGCGGAGCTCTGCTCTCGTTTCGAATGAAGGACCCACTAAGCCAGCATATACCCCCTTCTTGAGAGGAATCTCATGCGTTTTCGCAATCTCCTCGATAGAGGCGATCAGCGTTTGATCATAGGGCTCTGACATATCGACCCAACGGGGGCCAAGAGAGGGATCATTCGGGCCAATCAAGGGATTGTCTGCGAGGAGATTGATATGGTCTTCGATGAGGACAATTTCCCCAAGTGCATAATCGGGATTCACCCCCCCTGCTGCATTGGTTAAAATGAGCGTATCCGCTCCAAGAGAGCGCATCAAACGGATAGGAAAGACCACTTCCTTAGCTGTATATCCCTCATAGAGGTGAAGCCTTCCCTGCATCGCCACAACAGGCACCCCGCGCAGCGTCCCCAAGAGGAGATTTTTTTCATGAAAGGCATTCGCTTCGGCAGGAGGAAAACCGGGAATCTCCGCATAGGGGATCTCGAGAGCTACATCGATCTCCTCAGCAAGGTCGCCAAGCCCTGTGCCCAAGACGATTGCAACGCGCGGCTGAAGAGAAGAGCGCTCTTGGATATAGGAGACGGCATCTGTGAGGTTGGCCGCCTCCGCGATAGAAAAAAGAAGAAGAAAGATCCACAACATAAAAAATAAAGTATGACTGCCGAAAAGAAAATTTCAAGACCTTTTTTGGATCGATTTGGGGCTTTGTTGCATAAATAGGAAGTTTTACCACAGAGATGGGAAACCACAGAGAGGAAATGCATATTTTAAATCGATGGAACCTCAATTCCGACAGCAATCTCTAAGAGGGCAATTTGAAAATTTCTTCTCTGTGGTTTCCCATCTCTGTGGTAAAATTCGAACATTTACGCAACAAAGCTTCGATTTGGTACAATTTAAGCATGAGAATTTTTCTACTCCTTGCCATCTGCGTGGGCCTCTATTTTTTTACGGAATCCAAAACGCGGGGATTCCGCTTATACAAGCTCCTTTCCAATCTACCCAATGATGCAAGATGGGCTACCTCCGAGCCAAGTAAAGAGATCGATGCGCTCCTCTCCCAGCGTTTTACTTATCTTGGAGCAGGAGGATGGTGCACCGCCTTTCTCGGCGAAGATCAGAAAACCGTCCTGAAGTTTTACACCCACTCCCACCTCTCTCCCCTTGCAATCATCAAAGATTTTTCCCTAGCAAAACTCCTATTCCAAAAAGAGCCTCTGCACGAGGGCACCTCATATTTTCAGGAGTTTAACTTTGAGAGCTGCTCTCTTCTTTACAATAAGGTCAAAGAAAGAACAGGTCTTCTCTATGTCCACCTGAATAAACAGCCAGGCATACACCCCCATGTCACACTTGTGGATCCGATTGGGGTGATCCACCAAATCGATGTGAATGAGACAGAATTCGTTCTGCAAAAGAGGGCGGATCCTCTCCTTCCCTACCTCGAGGGATTAATGAAACAAGGCAAAATCGAGGAGGCCAAGAGATCTTTAGGCGACTTCCTTGCAATGCTTAGAGAGCTGTCTCAGGCAGGCCTTAGAGATCTCGACCTGGGGCTGAGAAGCAACTATGGATTTATTGAGGGAAAGGCTGTCGTATTCGATTTAAGCTCATTTGTGTATGATGAGAGCCTGCAAAATCCCGACGATGCAAATCAAGAAATTCAGACGCGAACTGTGAGGTTGAAGCGATGGATCAAAAAATATCAACCCGAACTCGAATCCTATTTTTCGGAGCATCTCTCCTCTTTGCAGTGAGTGTAGTGCACCTCGATCGCCTTTACTTTAAGCAAGGCAGGAGCTTTAGCCCCCGCTTTCACCTCTCTCACTTACCAAATCGACCTGAATGGGATGTCGCCCCTGTAGATACTGGGCACATCTTCGATCAAGAGTTTCACTACCTTGCAAAAGGGGCCCATTGTTTTGCTTTTGCAAGCGAGGATGGGAAATATGTTCTCAAACTCCACCGCTACCCTTCCCATCTCCGGATTCTCTCTTGGATAGGGCATCCTTTTGGGTACCTCTTCAGTGAAAAGCGGAAGAAGATTAAAACCTATAATCTCGAAAGACTAAGCTACCACCTGAATAACTACAAACGCGCCTATGAAAAACTCCGGGATGAAACGGGTCTCATCGCCGTGCATCTCAACAAAACAGAGCCAAAGCAGCAAATCACTCTTGTCGATGCCTCGGGCGCACGCTACAAGATCCCTCTCAACGAGACGACCTACCTATTACAACACCGAGCGGAACTCATCTACCCAACTCTCGACAAGCTGGTCGCAAGAGGAGAGTTAGCCACAGCCCAAGAAATCGTATCTCACATCATCGGGCTCATCTCCTCTTGCTGTGAGAAGGGATATATCGATCAGGACCCCATCCTGCGCAAAAACTATGGGCTCTACGGAACTTCAGCTATCCATATCGATGTCGGTGATCTCGTTGAAGACCCTACTGTAAAGGAGAGGGAAAAGCGGATTGCCCATGTCCAGGAGATGACCGCAAGTCTGCGCCTACGCCTTGTCCGCGATTATCCTGAGCTCGTCGATCACTACGATGCGGAGATCAGTTCTTTACAAAGAACTCTTTGAACTGCGACTGCAAGGAAGCGGGGACAACCTCTTCGACTCCCGATTTATCATACATCAGAAAGTAGGTGCACGCCACCATAATGCCAAAGGCTGGGCTAAAGAGGGCGATGAACAGGGAAATCCCGCAAACAAGCGCGCGGCGCAGCGAGAGCCATGCCCTTGCGCGGAGCTTGCGATATTGCTCCTTCTTAAATAAGGTAGCGCAGTCGAACAGTAGTGCCCCTGTCCAAAGAAGAGAGGCATAGCAAGCCCATAACAAATCCGCTACGAGAAGAAGTCCAAAGAAAAGGCGGGCTGCTAGCGAGGAGAAAAAGCGGTCGCGCGGCTTGTCAGAAAGGACTTCTTGGGAAGGGGGCTCCTGGACAGGGGGAGCTTGCGCCTCCTCCACTGCCTCCAAGATATCATATATGGCCATCTGAACCTACTTCTTATGCCTTATCTTATTAAAGCCGTTCAGGGCCGCAATGCGGTACCCTTCTGCATACGTGGGATAGTTAAATACCTGATCGATAAAATAGTCGATCCGCGCGTTAAAACTCATCGCCACCTGCCCAATGTGAATGACCTCTGTCGCTGCACGTCCAATGATGTGGATTCCCAATATCTCCAGTGTATCCGCATGAAATAGGATCTTAAACATCCCCGGATCATTGCCTACGATCAGGTTGCGCGCAATCTCGTAATAGTAGGCGCGCCCGATTTCGTAGCGAAAGCCGAGCTCCTTGAGCTGGTTTTCAGTATACCCACATGAAGAGATTTCTGGAATCGTATAAATGCCGATCGGGTAGAACGTCGGGAAGTGGTGCGTCTGCGCGCCAAAGGCATGGCGCGCTGCAAGCCTGCCCTGTTCCATGCTCGTCGCAGCAAGCGCAGGTCCTCCGATCACATCCCCTGCCGCATAGATATTGGGGACTACCGTTTGAAAGAGGGCGTTTACGGGCACAAAACCTGCGCGATTTAGCGAGATGCCCACGTTTTCAATTCGAAGATCATCGACATTCGCTTCGCGACCCAAAGCGTAAAGAAGCATCTCTGCCTCTTGTTCCCCTCCATCCTTGAAGGTCACTTTCACATGATCTCCCTCGCGAGAAATCTCATCGACCTCTTTGCGACCGAGTACCTTGAGCCCAATGTCTGTTAGCGCTTTCTGCAAATGCATCCCAATCTCCGTGTCGAGAAGAGGCAACAGATGCTCTCTTTTATCGATGACCGTCACCTCTGTTCCAAGCGCTGCAAAAAAACTGGCATACTCTGAGCCGATGATTCCTCCTCCAAGCACAATCAATGTCTTTGGCACATGATCGATGCTCAGCAAGCGCGTGGAATCCAAAATCTTCTCATTGTCAAAAGGGACATTCGTTGGATTGCGCGGCTTAGAACCTGTGGCGATGAGAAAAAAATCGGCAGTGATCCGGTAATTGGAACTGCCTTCAATGAGTAAATGGCCCGCATCTTCAAATGCCGCATTCCCGTGAAGGAGGAGGATCCCATTTTTCTCAAATTGGCGGATCAGCATTTTGCGCTGCTCTTCGAGCACCTTGTTCAGACGAAAGTTCAGATCGTTGATCGACACCTCTTTGAGCGTGCGATTTTGTGCATAAAAGCTATGCTTGTAGAAGTCGGTAAGATCTAAAATTGCCTCCCGCAGCGATTTAGAAGGGATGGTACCAGAGTTGAGGGAAGCTCCTCCTGGGTGCGCATCCTTTTCAATGACGATCACACTCTTGCCAAATTTTGCCGCCTGAATCGCCGCCTTCTGCCCCGCCGGACCAGAACCAATCACCACAAAATCGGCACAAAGCTCTTCCACTTTCTTCCTCAACTTTAAATTTTAATTTACCTACACATATATTCTTGTTCAATATGTTTTCAGATGCTATGATGACTCCTATTTCAGAAAGCTAAGGAGAATCACATGTCTAAGAGATGTCAGGTGACTGGGAAAGTTCCCGTCCGCGGCAAGTCTTACGCCATTCGCGGTATTGCGAAAAAGAAGAAAGGGATCGGTCTTAAAGTGACCGGGATCAAAAGACGTCGCTTCCAGCCCAATTTAAAGAAAAAGCGCCTCTGGTTCGCAGATGAGAAGCGGTTCGTAACGCTCCGCCTATCTACAAACGCGCTGCGCACAATCGACAAAGTGGGCCTTCCCACTGTTGTCCGCAAGCTCCGCGCCGAAGGACAAACTGTCTAGTCTGATCGTTAAAAGGAGGGGTGATGGGAAAACGCTCGCTCCTCCTTTTTGCGCTGATCCCCCTCTATGCACTCCTCATCTACAGGGCCACGCACCCCGCTTTGCCCTCCCCAGATCGTCCCCTCCTGTTTTACTCCAATCAGACCCGGCACGACCTCAAATTGACCTTTTGCCAGGCTTTGCGGCAGGCTAAAAAGTCGGCATCTTTAAGCGTCTACGGGATTACAGACCCCGAGATCCTCGATCTCCTGGGCCGAAGAGGAGCAGAAGGTCTTCCGATCGAGATCACCTATGACCCTTCCGCCTCAAGCCCTGATGTCAAAAAACTCCCCGCTACCCTCATCGCCAAGCAATCAAAAGGGCTCATGCACCGCAAAATCCTCCTTTTTGATGACGAGATGGCCTTCTTAGGCTCTGCAAACCTCACTCCCCCCTCCCTCAAGCATCACGACAACCTCGTTCTCGGGATCCATCATGCGGGGCTATCCCACTTTCTTCGCGACCCTCCCTCCTGTCACTACGCATTCCAACTGGGAAAGGTCGATGCCGCGCTCTTTCTCCTCCCCGACCCGATCGGGGAAGGGTATGATCGCCTCCTTTCCCTCCTCTACACAGCCCAGAAGACGATCCAGGTAGCCCTCTTTACCTTTACCCACCCAAAAATCGCAGAAGCCCTCATCGCAGCCAAAGAGCGGGGCGTCGAAGTACGCGTCGCACTCGACACCTATACGGCAAAAGGAGCGAGCCGGAAAATCGCGGAAAGGCTCAAAGAGGCGGGGATCCCCCTTCTGACAAGCCAGGGTCAAAAATTATTACACCATAAATGGGCTCTCATCGATGGGAGCACCCTGGTCATGGGATCTGCAAACTGGACCAAAGCCGCCTTTTCCAAAAATAGCGACTTCCTTCTCATTTTATCCCATTTAAGCCCCTCTCATCAAAACTATATGTCACATCTTTGGGAAATTATTGAAATTGAATCAGAAGAGGTGTATAAATAGAGAATATGGAGATCCCCCTTGTTCACATGTTCTCTATCGCCTTTGCCCTCTTCCTCCTGATGGATCCGGTGGGGAATATCCCTGTGTTTATCGCTGTCCTTAAAGACACCCCTCCCAAACGGCATACCAAGGTCATCGTGCGCGAGCTGTTGATTGCCCTTGCAATCATCCTCCTCTTTCAATGGATTGGCGATGCGCTCCTCGACTTTCTCAACGTCTCGATGCCGACGATACTCATCTCTGGGGGCATCATTCTTTTCATCATCGCGATCAAGATGATCTTCCCCGTCGGGAAAAATGGGGATCACAAAGAGGACATGGGCAGAGAACCTTTTATCGTCCCCTTGGCCATCCCCCTCATCGCAGGCCCGGCCACACTTGCTGCCGTTATGATCTACGCGGGACAAGAAGTGGATAACTGGGTCGTCTCCAGTGCGGTTGTGATCGCTTGGGTCGCATCTACGCTCATTTTAATGACTTCTAACCTGTGGAAAAAGCTCCTCGGCTCTAGGGGGCTTGTCGCTTGTGAGAGGCTCATGGGACTTATCCTAACGCTGCTCGCTGTCCAGATGTTCCTCGAAGGACTGCACCTCTTCCTCCACCTTCCCGCATGAATATCCAGCTGATCATCTCTTACCAAGGCACCCCCTTTCTAGGGTGGCAAAAAACTAAGGAAGGCCCGAGTATCGAAGCCGCGCTCGAAGAGGCCCTTCAAACTCTTCTTCGCCATCCCGTAACTCTTCAAGCAGCTAGCCGCACCGATGCAGGGGTGCATGCTGAAGGGCAAGTCGTGAACTTTTTTACGAGAGAAAGCATCACCCCCCGCCGCCTCCTCCACAGCCTCAATGGAATCCTCCCCCGAGAAATCGCCGTGCTCCACGCGGAAGAGATGCCACCCGCATTTCACCCCACCCTAGATGCTAAAGAGAAACAATACGGTTACCTGATCTGCCATGGGCCCGTACAGCTCCCCCTCTACCGGCATACCTCGTGGCATTTCCCAAGAGCTCTCGACGTGGGTGCGATGGAATCTGCCTCCAAGGCACTCATCGGCACCCACGATTTTTCTGCCTTTTGCAATGCCCTCAAAGAGTGGGATCGCACGACGATCTGCACTCTGACCTCAATTGCGATCACTCCCCTTCCTGATGAGCGCCTCTCGATTCAGATCCAAGGGGACCACTTCCTCTACAAAATGATGCGCAATTTGGTGGGGACCTTAGCCTATATCGGTTGTGGCAAATTATCCCCTGGCGCTATCCTAGACCTTCTCGCCGGCAAAGACAGAACCTGTATTGGAATGACGGCTCCGGCGCATGGCCTCGTATTGAAAAAGGTATTCTATCATGACGCGCAATGACCCCTGCTGGTGTGGAAGTGGAAAGAAGTGGAAAAAATGCCACTACCCCGATTTAGGTCCGCGCGCGGATGGAGAGCTTGCTACCCTTTATCTAAAAAAATATGGGATCCTCCTCAAAACCCCTGCGCAAATTGCGGGGATCCGTAGAGCCTGCAAAGTCACTGCGGAAATCCTCGACAAAACCTGCGAGATGGCCAAGGCAGGAGTCACCACAAACGCCCTTAACGCCTATGCCCACAAGCTCCACATCGAAGCGGGCGCAACCCCTGCCCCTTTGGGATATGGCAGCCCCCCGTTCCCTAAGAGCATCTGCACCTCTCTCAACGATGTGATTTGCCATGGGATCCCCGATGACATCCCCCTAAAAGAGGGAGACATCCTCAACATCGATGTCAGCATCCTACTTGATGGCTACTATGGCGACTGCAGTAAAATGGTGGCGATTGGCAAGGTAGACCCAGAAAAGAAACACGTCATGGAAGTCTCCCACGAGTGCTTAAGACGCGCCATAGAGATCCTAAAGCCTGGGGTAATGGTCTATGAGATCGGAGAGGCGATCGAGGGGTATGCAACGAAAATGGGATGCTCAGTTGTGAACCAATTCGTAGGTCATGGCGTCGGCATCCAGTTCCATGAGCAGCCTCAAATTCCCCACCACTACAACACGCTGAAAATTCCCCTGGCACCGGGGATGACCTTCACGATCGAGCCGATGATCAATGCCGGCGTCCGCTCCGGGCATATCGACCCGAAAAACCACTGGACCGCCTACACCGATGATGGAAAGCCAAGCGCCCAGTGGGAACACACCCTCCTCATCACCGAGACGGGGTATGAGATCCTCACTCCTTGGCAGGAATAGAAATCTGATCGATCTTGTCTTGGATGAGAAGGGGAAGCTCCTCATCGGAAGCTGCTTTCTTCTTTCTCTTAGGGGTAGCCCGTTTTTTTGGAGTGCTTAAATTAGTCACCCACTCTTGCAATGTCGCTACCTGCGCCTCTAGATCCTGGCGCTCCCCTTCTACTACTCCGAGCGCTTTCGTGAGCAGCCAGATCTCCTCACCGCTATCGCAGCGCATCTCCTCGATCTCCTTTTCCAAAACCGAGCAGCGATTATCCTTGAGAAAGAGCTCTTTGCGCGTTTCACTCAGCCGCTCCGACTTTTCCTCAAATTGGGCCCGCAGCTGAGCGAGGTCGTAGGAGAGGGAAACGGGCTCTGCCGCCTCCTCTTGAGGAACTACCGCAGAAACAGGAGTGTAGTTCTTCCATTTTAACAGTTGATTCTGCGCATCCTCTAGAGCGATCTGAAATGCCTTTTCCTTGCTGCGGTAACTGAGCACTTCCTCTTTTCTCTTCTCTAACTCCTCTAGCAGCTCCGCCTCCCGCTCTTCTCTTTCCTGAATATCAGAAGAAAGCTCCTGGTCAGAGAGCAGCTCCACGAGCCAGCTGAGGCCGATCGCAGCGGAGAGGGCCAGCGTCCAGAGTCCAAGCTCTTTAGGCGTAGTTGCAATCGAGATGATGGCAAGGGCGATTAACCCGAGGACAAACCCCTTTCCCTTCCAGGCGGCTGTGAGGAAAAATCCGACAAAAGCCGTCAGCGTCAGATAACAAAATAAAGGGACAAATAGACAGACAAGCGCGCAAAAAGCACCGAGAACTCCCCACGTTCCCATCCGATACCAAGAGAATCTCATCGACCTCCAATAATGCGCCCGATTGTCAAGTAACCCATCTCGAAGCGATCGAGCCCAAAGTGTTCATTGGGAGCGTGGATCGCATCTGTCGCAAGTCCCATCCCGATGAGCGCCACCTCAGCCCCGGAGGCTTCCGCGAGGTCCACAACAATCGGAACGGACGCCCCGCAGAGTAGATACTTGCACGGCTTCCCTAATACCTCTTCATAAGCTAAAGCCGCTGTTTTGACAATAGAAGAATCGAGTTTCCCCTGGAAAGCAGGGGCGCCGTGGTGCACACTCACATGGACTTCGATCCCTTGAGGCGCCACCTCTCTTAAGTAGGTCTCTATCTGCTTTGCGATCTCTTCGGGGTCCTGATCGGGAACGAGGCGGCAAGAGATTTTGGCACTCGCCTTTGCGGGGATTACTGTCTTAAAGCCCGTCCCCGTATACCCGCCACTCATTCCATTGATCTCTAACGTAGGGCGGAGCCAGTTAGATTCCCTTAAAGAACACCCTTCCTCCCCTGCAAACGCCCGTACGCCGAACTCTTTCTTGTAAGCTGCCTCATCAAAGGAGAGGTCTAAATGGTCTCGATGCTCCTTGGGAAAGGGCTTGACGCGGTCATAAAATCCAGGGACAGCGACCCTTCCCGAGGGATCCCACAGCTTTGCGAGCATCTGCACAAGCGCGCGGTTCGGATTGAGCGCAATTCCCCCATGCACTCCGGAGTGAAGATCCCCAGAGCTATTGCTGCACTCGATATTCAGCGCGACAAGTCCTCGCATCCCGACGGTGATCGCAGGCATGCCCGGCGCAGGGATATCCAAATCGACAATGAGCAAATGATCAGCCCGCAGCGCCTCCTTTTTCTGCCGAATGATTTCAAGAGTGCCAGGCCCTCCCGACTCCTCCTCCCCTTCTATGAACACTTTCACGTTGACGGGCAATGTGCCCATCAGCTGATAAAGAGCCTTTAGCGCGGTGAGTGTGTAAAAACACTGCCCCTTGTTGTCAACAGCCCCCCGCGCATACACCTTCTGATCGCGGATCACCGGATCAAACGGCGGACTCTCCCAGAGCTCTAAGGGATCGACGGGCTGCACGTCGTAGTGGTGGTAAATGAGCACTGTGGGCTTATCTGGACCTGCGCGCAAATCCTCTCCAAAAACGGCGGGAAGACCAGACGACTCCCAGATCGTCGTTTTGAGTCCAAAGGCATTCATGTAGGCAGATAGCCAGCGCGCGGTTTTGCGCACCTCAGGGGCGTAAGTAGGATCGGTGCTGATACTCGGAAAACGCAAAAATGCCATGAAATCGCGGAGGATCTCCTCTTCATGGGCCCGGTACCACTTCTCTAATGCGGCAATTGTTGGCATATACTCATCTTGACACAGGGAGGGTCAATCCGCAATAATTTTGACAAAGAAGTGAGGCCTTATGGGAAAGAGAATTCTCCTGTTTTTTGCAGTTAACCTGCTTGTCGTCGTCACCCTTTCGATCCTTCTCAACCTTTTCCATGTGCAACCCTTTTTGCAGCAGCACGGCCTCGACATCCGCTCCCTGCTGATTTTCTGCCTCGTCTGGGGGATGGGCGGCGCCTTGATCTCCCTTGCCCTCTCTAAGCACATTGCCAAGTGGATGATGCACGTTCGGATCATCGATCCAAGCTCGCGCGATAGCGTCGAGGAAAATCTAGTGACCACTGTGCGCAAACTCGCCCGAGAGGCTCATCTAAAAGCGCTCCCTGAGGTGGGCATCTTCGATTCACCCGAGCCCAACGCCTTTGCGACAGGACCAAGCCAGCGCCACTCCCTGGTCGCCGTGTCGACAGGTCTCTTGCGCAGAATGTCTCAAGAAGAGCTTGAAGGAGTTCTCGGCCATGAAATCACGCACATCGCAAACGGAGATATGGTCACCATGACCCTCTTACAAGGAATCGTCAACGCCTTTGTGATGTTCCTCGCCCGCATCCTCGCCTTTGTCCTCTCAGGACTTGGTAAAAACCGGAGCGAGCGCTCTTCCTATGGGACCTATTACCTCTTTGTCATCTTCTTTGAGATTGTCTTTATGGTGCTAGGCTCTCTTGTCGTCTGTGCATTTTCCAGATACCGGGAATTTAGAGCGGATAGCGGCGGCGCTAAGCTTGCTGGACGGAAGAATATGATCGCTGCCTTAGAATCGCTTAAAAGGCTCCAAGAGGTGCGCGATCCCAAGATGGCGCAGGCAGCCTTCCAGGCTTTTAAAATCTCGACACAAAAAAAGGGCGGGTGGCTGCGCCTATTCGCAACCCACCCACCCCTAGAAGAGCGGATCCAAAGACTCCAGAATTAAGCTTTCTCTTTTTCTAGATAGCGCTCGATCAGCTCATCAATTGCATCGGTGAGCTGGTCGTTAGCGGGGGGAAGACGGCTGACAACCGACTGAGCCCACTGCCAGTACCTGTCGACGCGCGCTTTGCTCCACCCTTCTGGTGCGCTATTAAATAGATCGTTCAAGTTGTAGAGCTTGTCGGCGAGCTTAATCTGCGCAGCACCTTTGGATTTATTGGGTGCGCTGATCACCTGGGCGCGCTTGCGCTCCTCAAAAGAGAGCGATTTGTCATCTGTTAGTTCTTTGACATACCCCAAAACCGCCACTCCATAGAGCTCTTCGATCTCCGCTTCCGTTGTCTGCGTGTCTTCTAGGGTGTCGTGGAGCAGCGCTGCAATGAGGACTGCGCTATCGCGCACTTTGCCAATCTTCGCTACGTTGTATGCCACGCCGATGGGATGGGAGATGTAAGGAGTTTTTGCCACATTTTTGCGGGTTTGAAAGCGGTGCTTGTCTGCCGCAAACTCGATCGCATCACAGATTTCTTGAATCTCGCCTGCGGTCAAACTTTTTTCTTTGTTGTAAGCGACGCTGAGAACGCCCAAAAAATCCTCAAGATTTTTCATGACAACCGCATCTTGATGAGTCAGCTCAGCGAGATAGGCGCGTGCAGAAGAAAAGCTCTCCTCTAAAGCGTCTTGGCTGAGTACCACTTGAGGTCTCTCCTCATTTGCGTGGCCTAAGCCACAAGTGGCCATTGAAGCGGCTAATAGGGAAAAAACGATTCTTCTCATAACGTTCTCCTAGTTTTGGTGGAGAGTATACCCCACCCACCCAAAGAAAACAATACAATCAATAATTTACTAGCACCCTGGAGAGCAGATCGCCGAGATGGTTGAGCGCGACATGCCCTGTCTCCTCCATCACATAGACCTGATTGGGGTGGATGATGTCACAGAGGTTTTTGAGGCTTTCGCACTGGAGGACGATGAAGTCCACCTCCGCAAGGGAGGAAAGAAGCGAGACGAATTCCTCATCGGGATCAGTGTCGCGCACATAGACGATCAGCTTTTTTTCGAGATCGCGCGAGGAGAGCTTGCGCAAGGTGCGAAAGAGCGCTGTCGACATCCCATGAGAGCTATCGACACCGAGGACTGTATAGCGCTTGCCCTTCAGCGCTTGCTGCAGCGCAAAGAGGTGCTCCTCATCGAAGATCTTGTTCTCCACATCGAATTCAAGCAGGCGCACGGCGATTTCTGAAAGGTTAATCCGCGCGCATCCGAGCCGTTCAATCGCCATGCCCGCAGCGATATTGGCAAGCTGCGCGCCATATTTGATATCGAGGCCATTAGCTAATGCCACGGAAATCATCGCAAGAACCGTATCTCCTGCTCCAGTGACATCTTTCACCTCTTTGGATTGCACGGGGAAGTCAGCTCTTTGTCCCTCCCGATTAAAGAGAGAAATCCCCTCTTCCGATCGGGTGATAAGGAGCATTCCCACCTGACAGGTGGTCAGAATTTCCTGAGCGACTTGTTCTAAAGGGGCCTCTGAAGGGAGTTTAGCGGCTGCGTAGGCTTCATGCTTGTTGGGCTTAATAACGGTCGCGCCATAGTATTTCGAAAAGTCGGCGCCCTTTGGATCGACGATGACAGAGATTCCCCTCTCTGTTGCCATTGTAATGACGGCTTGCAATAGGTTGCGCGTTAAAAAGCCCTTGCCGTAATCGGAAATGGCGACAACCTGCACTTTTTCCAGCAAGGGAGGCAGGCGATCGATTACTTCTTGTTCGAGAAGATCGGGTAAGGGGGTTACCGTTTCAAAATCGACGCGGAGCACCTGCTGCGCGTCGGCAATGAGCCGATTTTTCACAGGCGTCTTATACCCTTTTTGCAAGACGAGATTTTCGACATCTACCCCTTCGCTCTCTAAGGAATCGCGGAGCTGCTCCCCCCCCAGGTCATAACCGATGCGCCCGACGGCGATCACCTTCGCGCCAAGGGACACGAGGTTGAGCATCACGTTGCCAGCACCTCCGGGACGGCTCTCCTCCTTTTCGACGTGGAGGACGGAGACGGGAGCCTCAGGGGAAATCCGCCTGACTTTTCCCGTGGTGTAGGTATCGACCATTAAATCGCCGATCACCAGCACGCGCACAGGGCTAAAGCGGCTGAGCATTCCACTAAGCTTTACCATCTTGCATCCTTCAGTAAGTAGTTTTGCACATAGTCGATGACTCCTTGCTCAACCGTATACGCGCAGGGAGGAAGGCCCGATTCTCTGTATTTTGTCATTTCAGCACAGGTGTAATTCTGGTACTGATTCCTTAGGTCCTCTGGCATGTCGATATATTCGATTTGGGGGCGTTTGTCCACCGCTTTAAAGACGGCTTCCGCAAGCTGATTCCATGTGGTCGGGGTGCCGCTCCCTATGTTGAAGATCCCCCGTGCCCCATTTTCGAGAAAAGCACAGGTCATCCGCGCGACATCTTTGACATAGATGAAATCTCGGCACTGCCCACCATCTTTAAACCTTTCTGGCTCAGAGGATTTAAAGAGGCGGATTTTCCCCTCTTTTTGCACAATGGGGAGCATTTTGTACACCATTGAGGCCATGCGCCCCTTATGGTTTTCGTTCGGCCCAAAGACGTTGAAATACTTGAGCCCGACGATTTGATCGAGCACGCCTTGCTGTTTGGCCCAGAGGTCGAACCAGTATTTGGAAAATCCATAGAGATTCAGCGGTTTTAGATTGCCCAGTTTCTCGTGATCATCTGCAAATCCGAGTTTCCCATCTCCGTAGGTTGCAGCAGAAGAGGCATAGATAAACCGGATCTCATTTTCTAGCGCATACTCGGCAAGGCGGAGTGTGTAGCGGTAGTTATTCTCCATGAGGTAGTTGCCATCGAGCTCGAGCGTATCGGAGCAGGCACCTAGGTGAATGATGGCAAAAATCTGCCTCTCTTTTCCTTCAAGCCAGGAAAAAAGCGCCTCTTTTGAAAGTAAATCAGCAGATTGTTTGCGGATCAGGTTTTTCCACTTCTCTGTCTTCTTAATATCATCGACAAGGATGAGATTGGTATAGCCAAGATCGTTTAAGTGGCGCACAGTGCACGAGCCGATAAATCCAGCCGCGCCTGTAATGAGAATAAATCGTTCGTCGCACAGTTGCTTTTCCATAACTCGGGAGGATATCAAATTCCCCGGTATTCGTACCAGCTCTTATCGCGCCTTTGGATGAATGAGATTGGATAGAATTGGACGTCTGAAAACTCCTTTTCACGCGGGAAAGCGCCAAGGCAAAGTAGAGCGGTGCCACTTCCTGTCATGGTCACCTGGGAAAAGCCGCTTGCAAGGAGTTCCCTTTTAAGCTCCCCTAGCATCGGCAGGAGATGAAATGCAGGCACCTCCAGATCATTGAACATCTCAAGCTGACCTGATAGTGCACGCTCTAGATAGGCCCTCGGATCGCGCGGAGTAAACCCCTCTGCCTGGCAGTGGCGAAAAACTAGTGGGGTAGAGAGCCCCTGAAGAGGTTTGGCAATCCAGATCGGCACCTTTGGAGGAGCGGAGACATTTTCGAGTATTTCCCCCCGTCCAGTGCAGTAGGCGCTGCCCGCAGAAAAGAAAAAGGGCGCATCGCTGCTGAACGTACTTGCAATTTCGGCGAGATCTCTATCTGTAAGGCCGGCACCTGTGAGCCGATTCACTCCATAGAGAAGCGTCGCCGCGTTTCCACTGCCGCCGCCAAGCCCCGCTTGGATCGGAATCCTTTTCTGCAGGTCGATCTGAATGGGCGTTAGAATGCCTGTTTTTTTGCGAAATGCATCAAGCGCTTTGAAAACTAAATTCGTCTGATCGGTGGGAATTTCAGGATCGCTACAAAAAAGAGCGTCCCTTTCCGCCAAGCTTAGGGTCATCTCGTCAAAGAGGCTAACTGCTTGGTAAAGGGACGCGATCTCGTGATAACCGTCGGTTCTACGGCGAAGCACGCGAAAAAACAAGTTGACCTTCGCCGGAGAAAGAAGGGTGAGACACCCCTCTTTTTCGGCAGAATGTGGGACCATGTTACTCTTGGATGGGCTCAGCAGGTGGCTGCTCTACTTCTCCTTGCAGGATCTGGATATCGCTCATCACTTTCAACGTGATCGAAGCGGGCACACCCTCTTTTAGCTTGAGCTGAAGAGCGTGGACGCCGAGTGTCTTAATCGGATGCGCGAGAACGATATTGCGTCTTTCGACTGTAAATCCCTCTTGCTCAAGAAGACGTACGATATCGAGAGTAGATACAGAACCGTACATATGTCCATCTGGATCGACTTTCACTTCGATTGTAAAGGTTTTGCCATCGATTTTCTGAGCGAGAGCTTCTGCATCCTTACGGTCAACTTCCGCTTGTTTTGCACGCTCCTCTTTGAGTTTTGCTTGCATGCGGAGTGTGAACTTATCCGCTACCACAGCCATTTGCTGGGGAATAAGGAAGTTGCGCGCATAGCCTGGCTTGGCTCTGACGACATCGCCTTTGCGGCCGAGACTGTCGACATCTTTTAAAAGGAGTAACTGGTTTTGCTGACTAGACTGTTTTTGCATAGTAGATGTTTCCCCTAAATTATTCGTGTGTCACAAACGGCAATAGTGCCATGTGTCTTGCGCGTTTGATTGCCTGCGTGAGCGCCCTTTGGTGAAACGCAGAGACGCCTGTAATGCGGCGCGGCATAATTTTTCCACGTTCCGTGATGAACTGCTCAAGCGTGTTGATATCTTTATAGTCGATATGACGAACGCCCGCAGCGGTAAAGGGGCATTGTTTGCGCCGCTTTACAAAGACTCCCTCCATAGGAGGTTTTTTTGGTGGTACAAAAGACATAGCTCTCCCTACTCCTGTGAGATCTGTTTAAATTCAATTTTCTCTGGAACGCTTTCTGTGCGGAGCGTTACAAAGCGGATGAGATCCTCATTGAGATGGTATTCGCGCCAGATCTCATTCATCTGAGTTGTGGGCACGGAAAAGTAGAGGAGGAAGTAATGTCCTTCTCGACGGCCGTTGATTTCATACGCCAGTTTGCGGCGCCCTTGATCGAACACCTTCTGCATCGCGCCACCGCGGGTCACGATCCCATTTGTAATTTTCTCTAGCGCTTTTTGCCGAGCATCGTCGCTCAGTGTTGCGCTCAAGATGTACATCCCTTCGTAAAGATGTTCTCTTTGCTTTTTCATGTTATTCTCCTGGTTTCTCATCTTTTTTTTGCGCATTCGCTCTTTGCATAGCAGGCGCAATGCCCTCTAAAAGCCATACATCGAGCACCTCTACTGCCTCCCTAACCTTCTCATCGATGATGAGGCGCTCCGCTTTAGAGAATGGGCCGAGGACATAGTCCGCAAGCTCTTCTCTCTCCGGAGCACCTACCCCCATGCGGAGGCGGGCGTAGTACTCTGTTCCCAGATGCGCTTCAATACTTTTTAATCCGTTATGCCCGCCTGAACTCCCCTTGCTGCGGATACGCATCGTACCCAGCGGAAGCGCCACATCGTCACACACGACGATGAGCTGATCAAACGGCACCTTAAAATAGTCGACACACTGCCTCACCGATTCCCCGCTGAGATTCATATAAGTTCCTGGCTTCAAGAGGTACACCCTCTGATCCCGAACCCCTCCCTGCGCAAGCTGTCCCTTTACATGGGACGCATCGCGAAAGGAAAATCCCCACTTTTCCGCTAGAGCGTCTACGACCCAAAAACCCACATTGTGCCGCGTTTTTTCATAGGCGGCGCCTGGATTTCCGAGTCCGACAATGAGGCGGTGTCTCGCTTCTTCCACAGCTGCTATCTCTTCGCGATCACAACAAGCACCTCTTCTGGAGAGGCGAGCGCTCTAACCCCTGTGGGGAGCGCTAGGTGTTTCAGTCGCTTAGACTGGCGAATCCCTAAATCCCTTACGTCGATTTGGAAATCGGACGGGATGTGTTTAGGCAAGCACTCCACCTTCACATGGCGCACCACTTGGCGTAAAAACCCGCCAAACTTCACACCCACGCACTCCGCAACCCCTGTGCAGTTCACAGGAACTTTGACACATACGGTGACATCATCGACGAGCTCTTCGAAGTCAATGTGGGACACAACATAGGTCGTCAAATGGTACTGGATATCCTTGACGATCGCTTTGCGCTCTTTGTTTCCATCCGTCAGGGTGAAAACCGTTGTGGGGAGCTGACCTTGTTTCGTTGCGCGCAAAACGGCATTGAAATCGGCAGCATTCAAAGTGAGCTGCTCTGGTTTTCCCTTAGAAGAGTAGATAATCGCAGGGATCTGTCCCTCACGACGCATCTGTTTTAATTCGCTCTTCTTTCCGCTCTCACGCGGCTTTACTGCGAGTTTCATAAACTTCATCTCCAAGTTTTTCAAAAAAAATCATTCTATAAATACTGAGAGGAGATCGACGTCGCACCGACAATCGATTCGATCGCCTTGCTAAAGAGGGGCGCTACGGAGATAATCTCAGTAGGCACTTTGCCTACCTGCTCCAAAGAAGGAGCCGTATTAGCCATCACTATCTTGTCAATCTCACTCTCTTCAAACGCATTTCCAGCAAACAGGCCATGGGTGAAAACTGCTGTGACGCTAAGCGCCCCCGCTTCTTTACACACCTGAGCGGCATTTTTAAGCGTCGTTCCCGTCGAACACACATCGTCGATGAGTACGACGCGCTTTCCCGTCACGTTTCCGATCAGGGCCTCCGTCTCTACCTGTTTCGCACTAATTCGGCGTTTATCTACAATAGCGAGATCGACTTTCATGGCTCCGGCATACGACCTGGCCAACTTGATGCTTCCGATATCTGGCGCCACGACAACGCATCCATCCGCAATCTCTTTGGACAGAGCCTCTACAAGGAGAGGGCGCGCTGTGAGGTTGTCGACAGGAATGTCGAAAAACCCCTGGATCTGCTCAGCGTGCAGATCCATCGTGAGCACGTGCGTCGCCCCTGCTGTTTGCAGAAGGTCGGCAACGAGCTTTGCCGTAATCGGCTCGCGCTCCATCCCCCTCCGATCCTGCCGCGCATACCCATAGTAGGGAATCACAGCGACGATCGAGCGGGCGGAAGCGCGCTTTAACGCATCGATGAAAATCAATAATTCCATGAGATAGGAGTTGGGATGGTGTGCCATAGATTGCACAATAAATACATCCCGACCACGGACGCTCTCTTGAACCTGAACGCCTATCTCGCCATCTGGAAACTTACCGATGAACGCTTTGCCTAGCGGGATGTTCAAACAGTGCGCAATCTGCTGAGCGAGTTCCGGGTGAGAGGTCCCCGCAAAGAGCATCTGAACATTATTTGAGGCCATCGCATCCGCTGAGGCTAATATCACAAATTGGGGTGGAAGGATTCGAACCTCCGAGTGGCGGTACCAAAAACCGCTGCCTTACCACTTGGCGACACCCCAGCAACTTGTAAAAAGGATAATATTAGGCAACCTCTGAATTTTAGGCAACCGGAGATTCTGAAACGCTACTGACCAGAGCAGCGTTTTAAAGAAAATGCTACTATTATTAGGGGAAAGCGTTTAGTCGCTCCAGCCCCGCATCTATCAGATCATCTATAGTTTTACTTATCGACTTGTGCAGAACTTTGGCGGCCTTAGCTACATAGTAATGGCGCTCGCTCGTTGTCCTGTAGGCAATCTGCCCTTTGAACCGTTCTTTTTGGATCGGCTCAGGAATGGGTTCCTTGTTTTTGAGATACAATCTGACAGCTCCTTCAATAGCATCCCTAATGTCTCGCATTCCTTCTTCTACTGTCTCTGCATCTGTGCATATTCCAGGAAGCTCATTAACGCGGATGATGTAATATCGCTTTCCCTTATAAACTTCTTGCTCAATGGTATATGACCAATTAAGACCCATATAGTATTTAAGATTTTTTTTAGTAGCCATGGTCTCTTAGAACCTCCGTTAGGTCTGCAATTTGGTAAGAGACTGTTGTCGAAATTAGCTTCTGTCGATTTTCGGGTTCTTTTGAGCCGATTTTTGACCGTTTTTTCGGGGGTTGTATCAACATTTCGTATACTACCCCCGAAAAAACGGCTAAAAAGCGGCCAAAATAATCCCAAAAATCGACGAAGCCTAATTCCGACAACAGTCTCTAAGGTAATAGCTGAGAGCGCCGTTTAATAGAGACGTTTCTTGCATATCCCAGCTTTCTAAAGATATGGTGAGACCCTCGGACTTCTAGCTGAAACCCCAACCTAAGCAGAAGCCCTTCAGCTTCTGCATAGGAAACATCTCTGCCATCGAGAATTTTCTGCACCAACTTTTGCAACTTACTCATGTTCTCATGATATCAAATATGATATCACCTGTCAAGAGCTTAAAGGAACTGCTAATGGGCGTTGATCGATTTTTTTAGGCGGCGGGAGGCTTGGTAGTGGGTGATGACCGCATGCTCTGCCTCGCCCTGGTCGAAGATCGCCGCGTACTCTATAGGAAGCTTGCCCACAGATGCCTCCCCTTTATGAAGCACATTGCGCAATGCGATCTGGTCCCAGACCTCTTCTGTACGATGGGGATCGGCGAGTTGATCGCAACACTCCTTAGCCCAGAGCTTTAAAATCCGCTCCGCAGGCTCTGTCGCATTCACATACACGCTTGCGGAATAGACCTTCGAGGGATGGTCGTCAGGCAGGTCGTTGATCAGCACGGCCAAATCATTGCTAAAGACCTCGAGCACCTCAGGTTTTTTAGCAAAGACCCCGTCGGCATCGACCCAAAACAGAGGGCATTGATGCTTTTGGAGCATCTGATAGAGAAAAAAAGGTTTGTAAGCGCAGTTGTACTCCCATGATCCTGCTGAAGCAATCGGCTCGATCCAGTGCTTAAGTCCCCACATCTCGCACGAAGCAATTAGATTCTGCACCTCGAGCTGGTACAGAGTGTCTTTTGTGTAGTAGGAAACGACGAGTGGAAAATCTGCCATGTCTTTACTTAATAGCCCTCTTCCCATTAAAAGAAAATTGAAATGCATATCATTCAAATCGCCTCAGAACTCGCTCCTATTGCTAAAGTCGGTGGCCTCGGAGATGTCATCTACGGGCTTTCCAAAGAGCTCATCCGCCTCGGCCATACGGTGGAAATCCTCCTGCCTAAATACGATTGCATCCACTATGACGCGCTAAAAAATCTCCAGATCGAGTGCAAAGAGTTCTTATGCAACGAGGGCTCTACCTCCTATAAGAACAGCGTCTGGTCCGCTGAGGTAAATGACCTAAAGGTTCTCTTTATCGAACCTCACCATCCTAAATTCTACTTTAGTAGAGGTGCGATCTATGGTAGCCCCGATGACATCGACCGGTTTACCTATTTTTCCAAAGCTGCCATGGAATACCTCCATCAGTCTAAGATAAGACCTGATGTACTCCACCTGCACGATTGGCCGGCAGCCTTAGCAGCGATTCTCCACAAAGAGGTCTACCCAGAGCTTTGTAAGGGCACTGTGTTTACCATCCACAACATGGAGCATCAGGGGCGCTGTGATCCGAGCCATCTCGTCCGTATGGGTGTCCGAACGGAACAGATACAAGATCCCTACTCCTTCCAAAATAGCAACCTGCTCAAAGGGGGAATTGTCTATAGCGACCAGATTACGACTGTGTCCCCTACGTACGAGAGGGAAATCCAAACGCCCTCCGGGGGATTTGGGCTGCAAGATACCCTGGTCCAGCACAAGAAGAAACTCCGCGGCATTTTAAATGGAATCGATACAGAATTTTGGAATCCTCAGACAGATCCCCATTTGGCCAAAACCTACTCGGCAAACAGCCTAATAGACAAAAGGGAGAATAAGCGCCATCTGCGCACCCATCTCGGCTTAAGCCAGGAAGACCGCCCACTTGTTGCCAGTGTCACGCGCCTTGTTCCCCAAAAAGGGCCCGAACTCATCAAACATGCCCTCAAACGTTCAGTAGAAAGCGGCGCGCAGTGCATCCTTCTTGGATCCACCCCAATTCCGTCTCTACATGCAGAATTCTCCTTACTCCAAGAGCAGCTAAAAGCCTCAGGACATGGCGCCATCTTAATCGACAAAGATGAGGCGCTAGCCCATCTCATCTTTGCGGCGGCAGACCTCTTCCTCATCCCCTCTTTGTTTGAGCCCTGCGGACTCACTCAGCTCATCGCGCTCCGCTATGGCGCCGTTCCCATCGCGCGTCTTACGGGGGGGCTTGCCGATACTGTAGCCGATATCGATACGTCAACACTCCCCCCCTCCCAGCGCAATGGGTTTACCTTCGACTACCCCGACATTGCGGGCGTGAATTGGGCGCTAGATCGGGCACTTAGCTGCTACAAGAGAGAACCAGAAAAGTGGAAAGAACTCGTCCTACGCGGCATGCAGATGGATTTTAGCTGGAAACACACCGCCCCCGAATACGTTGCAGTGTATACTGCAATCACTTCGAAGTAAGAGCTTTTTGGATGTAATTGCGATTTGCGTAAATGTATTCAAAGCCTGAAAAGAGGGTATAGATCGCGCCGATAAGCACGCTATAGAAGCTCAGCGCTCTTAAATCTGTAATTTCCATGCACCCTAATGAGTAAGGGATCATCAAGATCAAGATAAAAAAGCCGATCACCGCTTGGATCACCGCTTTGATCTTGCCCGACGTTCTCGCAGCAAGCGCCACTCCGCGCAGAGCGCAGACGGTGCGGAGCGTGCTAATGATTGTATCTCGATAGAAAAAGATACAGACCAAAATCAAGGGGATCTGGATCAATCCCTGCGTAAACGCGAGGAGAACAGTCAGTCTAAAGATACTATCTGCCATCGGGTCAAGCAACTTTCCCAGTTCCGTGACTTTGTTGTGTCGGCGCGCGAGGAATCCATCGAAGAGGTCTGATAGCTCAGAGAGTCCTGCGAGAAAGAGTAACGCATAGGGAAGATAGAGCAGCGTAATCCCCATCTGATCGTAATAGAGATAGACGATCAGGAAAATCGGTCCGAGAAGGATGCGAGAAAGTGTTAAAAGAAGGGGGGCGCTCACAATATCCTAGCTCTTTAGGAGCGATAGTATTCCTTTTCGCTTTTTTTAGGAAGAGAGCGCTTAAATCTTTTGAGAAAAAAGAGTTTGGATCCGCTCGAGCTGCTGGTTAAACTGGTGAATCTCTAGCTGCTTTTTATCGAGCTGGATCGTTGCCTCGACGTGTTTTTCACGTACTTCACGGATGTTTTTAGACACCCGCTCAACCACCTTAGATAAAAGAGGAGCGACGAAAGCAATAAAAGAACTTCTTGCTGTCTCTAACGAATTGGATATGGAGAGCATACTACCACCTCTTTATACATCCATTTTACCCTGAATGAGATATAAATTCAACCAAGGCTATAAGCATCTAATTTGCAATAACTTGAGCTCATTTCAGATGATCTGCCACGCGGAGGGCATTGGCAATGATCGTCAGGGCGGGGTTAAGCGCTCCACAAGAGGGGAAAAAGCTCCCATCAACCACGTAGAGGTTGTCGATTTCATGCGCTTTGCAATGGAGATCGAGTACCGAGGTCTTAGGGTCAGTTCCAAATCGGCAGGTGCCCACCTGGTGTGCCACCCCTTCAATCGGGATGCGCATGGCTAAAAAGAGACTGCTGGGCAGCCACGTGTCGTCCATTTTTTTGAGCATCTCCTTGAGCTTCTCCACAAGCCGCCTATGCCCTTCGTCACAGCGGGTCTGATGGCGGAGGACGATCTCCCCTTTTGCATTTAGGGTCACTCGATTATTTAGATCGGGTAGATCCTCGCTGCAAATCCACCACCCTACCGCGTGATCCGCCATCTTTTCAAGAATGAGATCGGGAGTCCATCCAGGCGCTCCCTCTCGAAGCATGGCTTTCTTCGGATTGCCGAGGAGCTGGATATGCCCCATCGGATAGTTCCACTCAGGAGATCCAAAGTAAAAGTCGTTGAGGCCAAAGGTCTTTTCATAGTGACTGGTATTGCTTTCGCGGCAGATCGCGAGCATCGCCGTATTGATGTGACACATGTAGTTGCGGCCCACAAGATCAGACCGATTTGCAAGACCATTTGGATGTGCCGCATTTTTCGAGCGAAGAAGAAGGGCCGCAGAATTGATCGCCCCACAGGAAACGACATAGGTTCCCGCCTGGTAGAGCTCGATTTTCCCCTCCCTTTCCACCTCGACACCCGTGATCTGCTTTCCCGATGGGTCTGTCAGCAAGCGAAGCGCATGCGCATGTGTCAAAAGCGTGACATTCGGATGCTCGAGTGCTGGTCTCACGCACATCACCTCTGCATCCGACTTGGCATGCACAAGACAGGGGAACCCATCGCAGGTATCACACCGGATGCATGCGCTGTTTATCCGGTCATCCTCTCTCCAATGGATCCCAAGCGGCATGGGGAAAGGGCGGTGCCCGATCTTCTCAAAGCCATCAAAAATCTTCTGAATCCGCGGTTCATTGGGTACCGCAGGAAACGGATAGGGCGCACTCTCAAATCCCGCGCAGGGATCCCTTCCCCGTTCCCCTCTGACCTGATAGAGTCTCTCTGCAGCGAGGTAATAGGGCTGAAAATCCCGATATTTCAGTGGCCACGCAGGAGAAATCCCCCCTTTGTGCTCGATCTCCTCAAAATCCCTCTCGGTGAGCCTTAAAAGAGCCGCTCCATACATCTTCGTATTGCCGCCGACAAAGTAGTGGTTTCCCGGGTGGATTGGCTTGCCCCCTTCTGTGTACCACACCTCTTTTGTCTTGTACCGATTGTCATCAAAGACAGCCTGCGCATCCCAATTCTCCTTCTCGCGCGGCAAAAATCCTCCACGCTCGAGCAGCAAAATCTTCTTGCCCGTTTTCGCAAGAGCATACGCAAGCGTCCCGCCGCCTGCTCCCGAACCAATAATGATCAAATCGTACATGCACTATCCCCCTTTGCAATCCGCCTTGCTAACCTACTAAAGATAAGAGCGTGAAATGGGTAAAGGATATACCAATACACTCTACCCAAGACCCCATTTGGACGAAATGTAGCTGTCTGTTTCAAATCTCCCCCGACTTCATGGGGGATGATCTGAAATTCGAGCCATGCCTCTCCTGGCAATTTCATTTCTGCGTAAAGGAGTAGGCGTCGATTCTTTTCATCGGCCAATAAAACTCGCCAGAAATCCAGGACGTCTCCCGCTTTAAGCCGCGTCGGATGAGTTCTCCCCCTGCGCAGTCCAATTCCACCCACTAGCTTGTCCAAAAATCCTCTGACTTTCCAAGCCCAATCCATTGTTAACCAACCCTTGGCCCCCCCTAGAGACCAAATTCGTTTCTGGACGCGCTCTACAGGACACGAAAAAGAAATCTTCCGCTCGTCTTTCAAGATCCCATAGCGGGGAACTTGGATGTACATAGAGAGATCGGGGTTTAATGTGGAACCACTTAAAGTGTCCTTCCAGCTTGAAGGTACCCAATCTTGCTCAGTACGAGTGAAAGCGAGTTTAACAGCCTCCTCATAGCTAAGAAGTTCTCTTGGGAAAAGCTCTCTGATTCGATTTTCTTTGCAAATGGCGTTATTCGTCAGGCTTTCCACGAGAAAACGAGCCAGTGAAAAGCTAGTACTCGTTACAAAAAATAGCCAATAAGAAGAAAGGCGGGGCGTGAGGACGGGAACGGTGTAGATTTTTCTCCTCAACCCTCTGATTTGGGCAAATCGGAGCAAAAGTTCTTTGTAACTCATCACGTCGGGTCCGCCAATTTCAAATGATTGATTGAAGCAGAGTGGATTGCCGAGAATTAAAGTCAGATAAGCTAAGACATCTCTTACAGCAATTGGTTGAGTCAAATGGTTTAACCATTTGGGAGCAATCATCACGGGAAGCTTTTCAACCAAGTCTCGAATGATTTCAAAGGAGGCGCTTCCCGACCCGATGATGATCCCCGCCATCAAAACCGTAACGGGCACTTTTCCCATCTTTAGGATTTCGCCTACTTTTTTTCTCGAAGTTAAATGACGAGAAAGGTGCTCTTCATTTGAGAGGCCACCCAGATAGATGATCTGTTTTGCTTGGGTATTGTCTAGACGGTTCACAAAATTTTTTGCCGAAAGGGTTTCTAATTCAGCAAATTTTTGTGAATAGCTCATTGAATGCACTAGATAATAGGCTGCATCGATATCATCTGGAATTTTCAAAAGAGAAGAAGGATTTAGAAGATCGGCTTCGATAATATGGATTTGGGACTGAAATTTCTTAGGGATCTCTATCCTGTAACGGCTTCTGACAAGAGCGTACACCTCATGACCCTCCTCCATTAAAAGGGGAAGTTGCCGCGTTCCAATATACCCGTTAGCGCCCGTAAGCAAGACTTTCATAGACCTTCCTATAAGCTAAATTGCTCTTGGTAATCCATAAAAAATCAGATCGGAGCGATGGAGATTATCGAGCTGTGTTTCATTTCCACCCATTCCCCTCAGAGGAAAACCATCTTTTTCTAACCTAAAACCAATTTAAACAGCTCGAAATAAGATGGTTGCAATTGAGCAAAACGATTTCGAGATTGAATCTTGAAATTGCACCGGTTCTACTGATACAATCCATTCCTCCATAATTTACGCGTGCGGCCATGTTAACTTTTCAGCAACTCATCCACCGACTCACCACCTTCTGGGAAAAAAAACAATGTGTGATCCACCAAGGTCACGATCTCGAAGTGGGCGCAGGGACCTTTAACCCGGCAACCTTCCTCAGATGTTTAGGGCCTGAACCCTACCGCACTGCCTACGTAGAGCCCTCCCGCCGCCCTGCTGATGGACGCTATGGGGAAAACCCCAACCGGTTCCAGCTGTTCCACCAGTTCCAGGTGATCCTCAAACCCTCCCCTGCCGATGTGCAGCAGATGTATTTGGAATCTCTTGAGGCACTTGGTTTGGATTTGAAAAAGCACGATATCCGGTTTGTCCACGACGACTGGGAATCGCCGACGATCGGCGCCTGGGGCCTGGGATGGGAAGTGTGGTGCGATGGAATGGAGATCACCCAGTTCACCTATTTCCAGGTGGTTGGAGGCATGCCGCTTAAACCCATCAGCGTGGAGATCACCTATGGACTGGAAAGGCTGGCGATGTTCATTCAGAACAAAGAGAGCTTCTTCGATCTGAAATGGAATGACACCTTGACCTTTGGGGACATCCAAAAAACAAATGAAATCGAGTGGAGCCGCTACAATTTTGAAGAGGCTTCTACTTCCATGTGGCTCCGCCATTTCGAAGATTACGAGAAGGAAGCGAAAACTCTGATTGCGCGCCACTTGCCGCTACCCGCTTATGACTTTGTCATCAAGGCCTCTCACGCGTTCAATATGCTAGATGCCCGCGGCGCAATTTCCGTGACTGAGCGCACTGGCTACATCGGAAGGCTGCGCGACCTCTCCCGCCTCATCTCCGCGGAATACGTTTCCTCAAGAGAAACATTGGGTTTTCCCCTCATTAAATCGGAAAAGCAAAAGGCCCTAAAGCCCCCGGCTGTCAAAACGCCCCCCTTTAACCCGAAAAAACGGCAAGATTTTCTTCTCGAAATCGGATCGGAGCAGCTTCCTGCGACCTTTGTCCCAATCGGATCGGCTAATTTAGAAAAGGCTGTCCGCCAGCTCCTCGAAGAGAGGGGGCTAGCCTTTGATCACATCGCGTGTTTCGGCACGCCGCAACGCCTCGCAGTCCTCGTAAAAGGACTCGTCGAAGGAACTGAGGAGCAAGAATCGATCCGCAGAGGGCCCGCTCTATCTGCCGCTTTTGATTCGAGCGGCAAAGCAACAAGGCAGGGAGAAGGCTTTTTGAAATCGGTGGGTGCGGAAGACGCCCACCCGGGTGCCATTCGCCAAGGAAAAGTCAAAGGACTGACAGTGGAGGGAGATTATCTCTTCGCTAAAAAGCGAGAAGAGGGCAAGTCAACTTTCCTCATCCTTGCCGAGGAGCTTCCCCAACTCATTTTAGGCCTCGATTTCCCCAAAAAGATGCGCTGGGGCTCTCTCGATATAAGCTACGCCCGCCCCATCCGCTGGATCGTGGCTTTATTTGGCAGCAAAGTGATCCCCTTCCTCGTCGGCGACATCTTATCGGGAAAAGATTCCTTTGGGCATGCGCAGCTCTCGCCGAAAAAGATCCCACTCAAACTCCCCAAAGAGTATGCCGCAACATTGAAAAAACATTTCGTCCTTGCAGATAGTGAAGAGAGAAAAAAGAGCATCGCCAAGCAACTCCAAGCGATCGAGAAAAAAACCCGTAGCAAGGCCCTTTCTGTGGAAAGAGTGCTGAAAGAAGTGCTCCATCTCGTCGAATGGCCCCAGCTAACCTATGCGGAGTTTCGCAAGGATTTCCTTAGAGCGCCCCAAGAGGTGCTCATCTCTGAGATGGTCGAACACCAAAGATACTTCCCCCTCGCTGATGCCAAGGGAATCCTAAAAAATCTATTCGTCATTACGGCAGATAACAAACCGAATGACCTGATCCGCAAGGGCAACCAAAAGGTGCTCTCCGCTAGACTCTCCGATGGGGTGTTTCTCTACGAGCAGGATCTGAAAACGCCACTGGAGAAATTCAACGAAAAGCTCCGCCTGATGACCTACCAAAAAGAGCTCGGCACCATGCTTGACAAGGTGGAGCGCCTCGCGAGCGTCTCTGCTAAAGTCAACCAGCATCTAGCGATTGCCGATGCGCGCAAACTGGCAAGAGCTGCGCTCCTATCAAAAGCCGACCTTGCCTCTGCGCTCGTCGGGGAATTTCCTGAACTCCAGGGCACCATCGGAAAAATTTACGCTCTTAAGCAAAAAGAGGATCCTGAGGTCGCCTCCGCCATCGAAGAGCACTGGATGCCCACAGCAGAGGGAGCCCCCCTGCCGAAAACCGCATGCGGCACCATCCTTAGCCTAGCAGATAAGATCGATAATCTCCTTAGCTGCTACAGCCTCGGGCTAAAACCCACCTCTTCGAGCGATCCTTACGCCCTCCGCCGCCAGTCGATCGGCCTTCTTAGGATGCTGATCGAAGGCAAAGAGAGCGTGAACCTCAAGACACTTCTCGAAGAAGCCTGCCTTTTCTTCCCGAAGATCACGGGCAAAGAGCTCGTCCACGAGATTCTCACCTTCCTCACCGCACGGGCTAAGTCGGTATTTGAGGAGTATGGATTTAAAAAGGATGAGATCGAAGCCTCTCTTCAGGGACTATGCATCGATCCCTACGATCAGTTTTGCAAGACAGAGGCGCTTCACACCTTCCGCAAGTCGGGCGTTGAATTCGCTAAGCTTTTCGAAGTGTATAAGCGCGCCAAGGGACAGCTGGAAAAGCCGAGCCCTACGCCCTTTAATCCCAACCTCGCCACAGAGCCTGCAGAACATGAGCTGATGCGCGCACTCGATGCAGTCGGCAAACACTGGAATGAGACGCTTGGCGAAAAGAGATACCTCGATGCCTTCCGCCTCCTCGCCACTCTCCAAAAGCCTCTTGCCCACCTCTTCGACTCGGTGAAGATCTTAGCAGAGGATCTTGGGATCCAGAGAAACCGGATTGCCCTGCTCCAGAGGGTGTTTGGATATTTTGAACAGCTCCTGAGTTTCAGTAAAATCCAAGAGGGATAACGTGGAAATCGTCGACCTGCACTGCGATCTTCTCTCCTATCTAGCCAAGGACCCCGCGCGCACGCCAAACGACCCCCTCTCCCGCGCCTCTCTTCCCCAGATGGAACAAGGTGGCGTCCGCCTCCAGACTCTTGCTATTTTCACCAAGACAGATTCCCACTCCGTCTTGCAGGGGCACGCCCAAGTCGAGTGGTTTTTGAAACTGCGCTCAAATACGACCCGTTTCCTCGCAGCGTTTGAAAATGCCTCCGCTTTTGCTGATGAGAAAGAGCCTCTCGATCTCGCTCTTAAGCGCCTAGAAGGATACCAAAAACAGCTGGGTCAGATCCTCTACATCAGCCTCACGTGGGATGGAGAGAACCGCTTCGGCGGAGGTGTCGGGGCTACTTGTGGCCTTAAAGAGGATGGGAAGCGGCTCCTTGAATGGATGGATGGCAAACAAATTGCCCTCGACTTTAGCCACACCTCAGACAGGCTCGCAGAAGATGCGCTCAACTTCCTCGAAACAAAGCGCTGTCAGATCCCCGTGCTCGCCAGCCACTCCAATTTCCGCGAAGTCACCGAGATGGCGCGCAACCTCCCCCGTGAAATCGCCCAGGAGATCCTCCGCAGGGGCGGACTGATTGGGCTCAATCTCTTTGGCCCTTTCATTCACAAGAGCGATCCCACGGCCATCCTCCACCATGTGGAATACGGCCTTGCCCTTGGAGGAGAAAATACCCTCTGCTTTGGAGCCGATTTCTTCTGCGACGCAGATGCTCCCCAGCTCAAAGAGAAATACCCCGGACAACCCCTCTTTTTTCCCGAATGGTCTGATGCTTCGATCTATCCGCGTCTAACCACGCTCCTTCAAAGGCGCCTTTCCCTCACCGACGGCCAGATCCACAAGCTCGCCTCAGAAAATGCTCTGAATTTCCTAAACAGCATGAAACAAACAGTTTAACACAATTTTTGGCTAAAACTGGTACCAAAAATCGCCAAACTTGGCTTGGAAATGGTTCCAATTGGGGTAAAGGCGGGCTCTACAGGCAGCCTGCGCTCTCCTTCCATCAAAATATCCTCTCCGTGCCCTTCTACTTAGTGCACAAGTTAAAAAAACTGGTTAATCAGATCCCACGATGACAGGTTGACTCTTGCTGAGCTCGCCGAACTGCTTGGCAAGGGCAAACGCCTCCTCTTCGGTTAGGGCGGGGTCTTGGAGCTTGAGTCGAATCGCCTCTCGCTCAGCCATCCAGGTGCGGATGAGGAGTTTGCGAACGGTCTCGCTAAATCCCTCTTCTGCCTTGTGTAAATTGACTTTCCTTTCGAGGATTTCGGCAAGCAGCTTTTGATCCTCCTCCCCTTCTAGACAAGATCCCATGCTGAGTAGATCGCATGGGCGCCCTTCCGCTAAGGCTTCTAGAAACCCTGTGTAAAGCCTGCGCGCGCCGGGGACGAGGAGCGATTCGGGAGCGATATTTGCCTGCGCAATTTGACTAATGCGCGGAAACTGCGGCGCTGCAAAGATGAGCCAGCGGATGAAATCCCCTTCGAGGATCCGGTTGGGATCGATTTCATGGAAAGTGAGGGAGCTGCTCTTTTTGATAAATAGATCGGGAAGAGAGATTTGCCCGACGCCGATGGCAGCTTCTGGCACTTGGGAGATCTCTGCAATCTTGCGCAGGCTCTCGTGCACGAGAACGGGGGATTCCCACTCCTTGATCTTCTCCACGATCTGGCTGACCACTTGATTTTTTTGCGCTGGCGAAGAGAGGTTGATCCCTTTCGAAAGATGGGTAAAAAGGAAGGTGAGATAATCGATGCTTTTGTCGAGAAGCTCCCCAAAGTAGGCAATCCCTTTTTCTCGAATCAGCGAATCGGGATCGGCTCCAGGAGGGAGGAGAACACAGAGCACCTCGATCCCTTTTTTCTGGAAGAGGTGTCCGATCTTCACCGTCGCTTCCTTGCCCGCTTCATCTCCATCTAGAGCGAGATAGATGCGGCTCGCGCCGAGATGGATGAGCTCTTTGACATGCTCCTCACCAAATGCGGTCCCCTGACCTGCAACCGTATAATCGAATCCCGCTTGGATGAGTTTGAGCGCATCGATTTGCCCTTCGACGACAAGTGCCTGCTTCTCCTTGGCGATTCGGCTGCGCGAATAGCTAAGGCCAAAAAGCACGCGCGACTTTTTGAAAAGCGGAGTCTCTGGGGTGTTGATGTATTTGCCGCCAAAGGTCTCCTCTTTAAATTTTCTCCCAGAAAAACCGATCACAGCTCCCAGAGCATCGCGGATGGGGAAAAGGATCCGGTCGGTAAAGAAATCGCGCCGCCTTGTAGAGGACATCAGCCCTGCCGCCTCGAGTATCGGCTCCTCAATTCCCTGCGCGCGCAGGTAGCGGACCAACACATCGCCCCCTCTTGGTGCAAATCCAATCTGAAATTTGCGAACAAAATCGAGATCGATCCCCCGCTCATAGAGGTATTTGAGGGCGATATGCCCCTCTTCCGAGTGGAGAAGGAGATAATGATAGAGAGACGCTGCTTGGTCAAGAGCTGCTTTGAGCGCTCCCTTGCTGGGCCCCTTTTCCCCTTGCGGCTCATCGGTTTTCTCCAAAGTCACCTGAAACCTTTCAGCTAGGCTTTCAATCGCCTCAACAAAACCCATTTTGACATAGCTCATGAGGAAGGTGATCGCATCGCCATGGGCCCCACATCCAAAGCAGTGGTAATGGGTGTCCCCCCTTTGGACGAGGAAAGAGGGGGTTTTCTCCTCGTGGAAAGGACACAGCGCTTTGTACGCGCTTCCCGAACGGTGCAGCTGGACATGTCCTGAGAGCACTTCGACAAGGTCGATTCTCTGGCGGAGCAACTCAAGGCTTTCTTTGGTGTAGATCGGCATAGGTTCATTATGTCGTAGTGGAAGGAAAATTCCAATAGCACAATTCCCTTTATAAAAATTCGAGATAGTTTTAAAAGCTAACCAGAAAAGGGGTGAAGCATGAGTGATTTTGAGACCGACCTCACCGAGTCTCTCGATTCGTTGTCAGAGAAGGGCCCTCATACAGCTCATGCGGGACACATCCAAGATCCCTCCCTAAACCAGCTCCGCGATCAGATCAAAAAAGTCATGATCCCCCTGCTCATCAAGACATTTCAGCTTAAACTCGAGCTCGGTCATGCAACCAGCCTCCCCTCGCGTTTGCAAAAACCCCAAGCCCATTCCTCTCCTGAAGAGGTCTCGAACGAGCTCGCCTCTCTCGATAAGGATCTCAAAGTTCTGCTCCTCTGGTGTCAAAGCTGTAGAGCGCAGATCCAAAAGGCGCTGACCCCTCCCGAGGAAGAGCCAAAAAAGCCATTTACCACAACTGCAGAACAAGAAGGCGACCCGACTGTTGCAAAATTCTTCTCCGATGCCGTCCACGCTCAAACTTCCCTCTCCAAGCTAGCGCAGCCTCTAGGAAAAGGGGAAGCGACTAACACCCCCAGCGCGCCCAAGCGCCGCTGGTGGAAAGCCTTTTCTCGTAAGATGGCGAGATAGCCCATGGATACAACCCCTTCACCGATGATGGCGCAGTGGCATGCGTGTAAGAAAAGTGCCCCCAACGCACTTTTGCTCTTCCGCCTCGGCGATTTTTACGAGGCGTTTTATGAAGATGCGCTCATCCTCGCGCGCGAGCTGGAGATCACACTCACAAAACGGCAAGAGGTCCCGATGGCTGGGGTCCCCTTCCATGCAAGTGAAGCCTATATCGACAAGCTCGTCGCCAAGGGGCACCGAGTCGCTATCGCCGAGCAGATGGAGGATCCCCGCGCGACCAAAGGGATTGTCCGCAGGGAGGTCGTGCGAACCATCACGCCGGGCACGGCGATCAGCTCGACATTACTTTCTGACAAATCGAATCACTTCCTCGCCGCAATCACCCAGGTCGGCGCAACATTTGGCCTTGCACTTCTGGACCTTTCTACAGCGACCTTCCGCGCCATGGAATTTAGCGAAGACAAAGGGCTCATCGATGCGCTTTGCCGCCTTAGCCCCAAAGAGCTACTCCTTTCAGAGAAGTGGAAAAAGCAACACCCCGATCTACTCATCGAGTGTCAAGGGCAGTTTCATCCGGCAGTGAATGTCAAACCCGATTGGCACTTCGACCACGCGCACGCCTCTAGCATTTTGCTGCGCCACTTTGACGTCCTCCAGCTGGATGGCTTTGGACTCACGGGAATGGTCGCAGCGATTAACGCCGCGGGAGCCATCCTCGAATACGTCCGCGATGATCTGAACCTCGCGATCTCCCACATCCAAACGCTCACTGCAGAGCACCCCTCCGATTACATGCTGCTCGATCGAGCCACCCAGCGCCATCTCGAGCTCTTTACTTCGCTACATGAAGGAAAAAAGTCTCACAGCCTCCTCCATTTTCTCGATCGAACGAAAACGCCGATGGGCGCTCGGACACTAAAACACTACCTCATGTACCCTCTGCTCTCCCCCGAAGAGATCAAGAGGCGACAAGATGGAGTTGAGGAGCTCCTTACCTCTCACAACCTCTCCACACATCTCGCCGAGATCCGCGATTTAGAAAGGCTGATCATGCGGATTGAGACAGGGTATGCGACGCCGCGCGATGTCGCAGGACTTCGCTTTTCTCTTGAGCACGTCACCCCTCTAGCGCAGGCTCTTGCCCCCTTTTCTGCGCAGGTTTTACAGGCCGCTTTGGGAAAACTCGCTCCTTTGGACTTCCTCGTAGAAAAAATTCAAACCGCCCTGATCGACACACCCCCTCTTCGCCTGAGCGACGGGGAGATCTTCCGAAAGGGGTATAGCGAGGAGCTCGACGCCCTCACCTCCCTAAAAACCGACAGTCAGGATTGGATCGCCAGGTACCAGACCCACCTCAAAGAAACCACTCAGATCAAAACCCTTAAAGTGGGCTATACGAAGGCATTTGGCTTTTACATTGAAGTAAGCCGCGGTCAAGCGGATCGGATTCCCGATACCTTTCAAAGACGTCAGACACTTGTCAATGCAGAGCGGTTTATCACCCCAGAGCTCAAAGACTATGAGCATAAGATGCTCCACGCCGAAGAGAGGATCTCCGCCCTTGAGATCGAGCTTTTCACAGCTCTCCGCAAAGAGATTGCAGCTCATGCGGCGACCATCCGCCAAATCGCACAGGCAGTGGCTGAGATCGACGCCCTCGCCTCTCTCGCCTCGATTGCAAAAGAGTATAGCTACGTGCGACCAAGCGTCAACCTAAGCACGCTCTTTCATATCGAAGGGGGGCGCCATCCCGTCATTGAATCGACCTTACCGCCTGGCAGTTTCGTCCCCAACGATGTAACGCTAAATGCAGAAAGTCAACGCCTCTATCTGATCACAGGACCCAATATGGCGGGCAAATCCACCTATATTAGGCAAGCAGCTCTCATCGCCATTCTCGCTCAGATGGGTTCATTTGTCCCTGCAAAAAGTGCTCAAATCGGCATCATCGACAAGGTATTTAGCCGCATTGGCGCAAGCGATGATCTCTCCAGAGGGCAGTCGACCTTCATGGTCGAGATGACTGAGACAGCCAACATCTTGCATGGGGCAACAGACCGCTCTCTCGTCCTTCTCGATGAAATCGGCAGGGGTACAAGCACCTACGATGGGATCTCGATTGCATGGGCAGTCGCTGAATACCTACTCACCTGTCCTGGGAAGCAGGCAAAAACCCTCTTTGCAACCCACTACTGGGAACTCACGGAGCTCGAAAAACTCATCCCCGGCGCGGTGAACTACAACGTAGCCGTCCACGAATCGGAGCGAGGCATCGTTTTCCTCCACAAAATCGTCAAGGGGGGGACCGATAAGAGCTATGGAATCCACGTCGCAAGGCTCGCAGGGCTTCCGAGTCCCGTTATTAAACGCGCCCTCGAAATGCTTGCCAAGCTCGAAAAGGGCGCCGGTAAGGGAACAAGGCCCAAGCCCGTCGACCCCCAGCTCTCCCTCTTCTCCCTCTCTATAGACCCCTTGCGCGAGGCCATAAAAACTCTCGACCCGCACCACCTTACCCCCATGCAGGCTTTAGAAACCCTCATCGCGTGGAAAAACCGCTTTGCCCATGAAATTTGATCCCAAACTCCTCGAACAGTATCCGACACAACCTGGCGTCTACCTCATGAAAAATGCTGAGGGGCAGGTGATCTACGTCGGCAAAGCAAAACAGCTCAAAGTGCGCCTCAAGCAGTACTTCGCTCCAAGCGGAGATACCCGGGCGATGATCCCCTTTTTGATCCAGCAAATCGCCCATATCGACACCATCGTAGTTCCCAGTGAAAAAGAGGCTCTTCTACTCGAAAACACCCTGATCAAAAAGCATCAGCCCAAATTCAACGCCATTCTCAAAGACGATAAGACTTTCATCAGCCTGATGATCAACCACCGGCATCAGTGGCCGATGCTGCGCCTCATCCGCTCTAAAGGCCCTCCGACAGAAGACGCCCTCTACTTTGGCCCCTATACGAGTGCCTATGCCGCAAGGCAGACCTATGAGCTGCTCACGCGGATCTTCCCCTTGCGCCAGTGCTCCGATGAAGAGCTCAAAAGGCGCTCTCGCCCTTGCCTACTCTATGACATCAAACGGTGCATTGCCCCTTGTGTCAGTAAGTGCACGCAGCAAGAGTATGATGCGCTTGTCTTTGGCGCCATCCGCTTTCTCAGAGGGCAGGATAAAGAGATCCTCATCGAACTCAAGAACCAGATGGAACAAGCTGCCGAAGCACTTGAATATGAAAAAGCGGCGATGCTCCTCCAGAGGATCCGGCAAATTGAACATGTCCTAGAGACCCAGTCGCTTGTCGTCAAGGCAGAAGGGAAAAACACCGATGTCATTGCCCTCTACCGGGAGGGGGAAGAGGTGATGCTCATCCAACTTCTCTTCCGAGAGGGCAAGCTGATTGGATCAGAGCATTACGCCTTTTCTGAGATCTTAGAAGAAGATGAAGAGCTTCTCAGCTCCTTCCTCCTTCAACACTACCACGGCCAAGAAAACCACCCCCAAGAGATCCTCCTCCCCTCCCCTCTTAAAGACGCGCCCCTCCTCTCAGAAATCCTTAACATCGCCATCCACACCCCTCAAAAAGGGCCCAAACGCGCACTTGTCGAGATCGCCCTCGAAAATGCCCTCGCTACCTTTAACCAGGAAAAAGATGAGCAGGAGCTTAAAGAAAAAATGCTCCTCGACCTTGAGGAAACCCTGCGGCTCACCCGTTACCCTAAGCGGATTGAGTGTTTTGACACCTCACACCTTCAAGGAAGCGATCCCGTCGCCTCTCTTGTCGCCTTTACAAATGGAGAAAAAGATAGCAAACGGATGCGCCTTTTTCGCGTGAAAACCACAACCCAAGGGGATGACTATGGAGCAATGCGCGAGGTGCTCCGCCGCCACCTGACAAAAGCAAAGGCCGCAGATGATCTACCCGATCTCATCATCATCGATGGAGGGAAAGGACAGCTTAGCTCCGCTCTCGAGATTTTCAAAGAGCTCGACATCGCCTCAGTGGATCTCATCGCACTAACCAAAGAAGAAGGGCGCCATGACAAAGGGATGACGGCAGAGCGCGTCTTTCTTCCAGGAAACCACGATCCCATCCGCCTGAGCAAGCGCTCCAGCCTCCTCTTCCTCCTGCAGAAAATCCGCGACGAAGCGCATAACCAAGCGATCCGCTTCCACCGCAAAAGGCGGAGCAAAAGAACCCTATCGAGCTCCATTGAAGCCATCCGCGGCATCGGTCCCACCAAACGGGGGCGCCTCCTGCGTCACTTTGGAAGCGTAGCGCGTCTCAAAGAGGCCACCCCCGAACAACTCGCCGAGGTGAAAGGGATCACCAAAAAGGACATCAAGGCGATAAAGGATCACTTCTCTTGATATCCAAAATGCAGGCGTGTCTGCAGAAATTAGCCGGTTACACCCCGAAGAACCCCGAAGCCATAAACTTCGGGGTTGGTTTTCAGAGTGCAACTTTGAACCTATCCCAGTAAAATTTAAGGGCAGCTCAAAAGAAACTTTTTATTGGGATAGGTTCCTATGCAAAATAAAGACTTTAAGAGGATCAAAAGGGCCTTTTGAGAGCTCGACTAACAACTCCTCTTTGCAAAGGGACTTAAGCCGCGTGCTAGCTGTTCTATCGCTGACACTCCAAAGTTTTGTTGCTTCGAGGACTGAGATACGTTGATGTTGCCGTAGATAAGAAATCAGGGATTCTTGCCAAGGCTGTTTTGGCTTAGTTTGGATTGTTATCGGATAGAGGGTCACTCTAAAAAAGAGGTCAAGTTCTTCAAATTTCGGTGGAGAACCTCCAGATGCAAGGCAAATATCTCGCATCCGAGCGAGACCCGATCCCCATTGCTCGATGAGGTGGAGTTCCCTAAATACTCTTCCTAAGACACGATTGCGGAGTTGAGAAACACCCGAAAGAGCAGTTTCTAAGCTTAACCCTAGGGGAAGTGGCCCAGGGTTGGTGATCTCCATACGATCATCAAAGATTGCAACTTGGATGCAGGAGCGCATCGTCGAATAATCAGAATGTAAGACGGCATTGATGACTGCCTCTCGCACAGCTTCATGCGGATACTGAGGAACGTCCTCTCTTCGCATATACTGGATCACAGCCTTCATAGAAGTATTGCGCCGAATGAAAGCGAGAGCTTCATCAATAGCAACAGGAAGGGGACTCTTGATGTCTAGATGGTCAATTGCGCTTGATTTAGTTGTTCCTTCAAATCTGATAAGGCGAATAAATGGATCAGCGAATAATTCGTCACGCCTTTTGCCAAAAAGCAGTAAGCCCCCTCTAGTTGGATAGGGATGCTCATGATAGTCCGCAACAAGTTCCAGTGATCTAGCATTAGATTTGGTGCAAGACTTACCGACGAGCGAAAAAAGCTGATTCGCCAAATGTAAGTCTAGATCGTCAGGGGATGCTTTTAAATCAGGCAGTTGATCAAAGGAGATATGTTCTTTCAATCGCTTGATTTCTGCGATCATTGCGGCATCTGCAATACGATTGGTCGATCCAAGGCGTACATAAACCCCGCCATTTTCTCCTTTGTCCTTAAGATAAAAGGGACCCAAGTTGTGGGGCACAGTAAGGATCAATATATCTTTTTCTCGCCAAGAAACGAATTGAATATTGGGCAGAAGGGTTGGAACTACAGAATCGGCGATAGCATTTGCAATGCGTTCCTCATCTTGTAGAATGTTTTCAATACCAATCACATTTTTGGTCTTATCCTGGATGCCAATAACGAGCGTGCCGCCAGCAGTGTTTGCAAAAGCAATGACCGTTTGGACAATTTTGGAAAGGTTATGGGCATTTTCTTTGAATTCAAGTGTCTTACTTTCAGTCTTAGCTAACAACTCTTCCAGCACTGAATCCTCTAATTTTAATTTTGAGGATTATAGAACTAACTTTGCATTCCGTTCAAGCGATGTGTATAATCTGCAAGTGGCCACCCCCGAACAACTCGCCGAGGTGAAAGGGATCACCAAAAAGGACATCAAGGCGATAAAGGATCACTTCTCTTGAGATATCTCTCAAAAGACCTATTCCCCCAATCGCGATAGACGCAAGGCTCCCCAGAGGATCCCCCGTAGCGCGCATCTTCTGTCAAGACAGACGTCGAGTGGATCACTGTATCCATAGGCGCATCGAAAAATAGAGCCATCGTGAACCGCTCTACCCTTCCTTGGGCTTTATGAACCAGGTGCTCTGTAGCGCGGATGGCATCGTTAGATAGAAGCTGACCGAACTCCCCAACCTGAAAAAGCATCACATCGGGATCATCTGCGAGTACTTTTTTATAAACCCCATCTCTATGGGTTTTTACAAACAGCCCGGCCTCTATAGGCTCAGGGATTTGCTCTCCCTCGACAAAATAAAACGCAGGTAAGAGAGCGGTAAACATCCCATGATCAAAGTGGGCTCCACACCAAAAGGGATTATCTTGGATGCCACTTTCGTCTTTACGGTAGTGAAGCATCCGTCCTAAGCGAGGCGCCCTATCTAAGTAGATCCCCGTTTTTTCTCCAATCAGACCGATCTGCTCCATGACTGCACTTCCGACCTGAGACATCATCATTCCCATCGACTCAAATGGAGTCTGTAAATCCACTTCGCTTGGCCATTTATTCTCGGGAATGTTAGGAAGAAACGCGTAGTAGGAGACCTTTCTGTCATCCACGACCCACTTTCCATCGGGACGCTGAAAGCGCTCGGCACCTAGCTCGTATCCGAGGATATCCCCTGCAGCGCGATTCGGCGCATATCGTAGCTTCATCTCATCGGGTAGAGCGGAAAAAGCGCGCGCCGCTTCAATAAATCGCTCCACGTTCTCTCGGTATCCTGGAATTCCCCGAATCCCGACAATCCCTTTCTCTAAAAGAGCTCTCTCAAGAGTCCGCAATGCTACTGTGTCTTGGGATACAAAATCCTCATAGGCAATCACGTCCAAAGATAGGATCTCTGCTGCCTCAGCAACTACGAATAGCGCCATGATACCTAGAAAAGCACCCCACTTTGCCATAAACCCTCCAGAAAAGATGTCTGGCGAGGCTATCCTACAAGTGAATTTGTGTCAATTTCTTGGAGCTGCCAGGGGATAACCCTCTGGAGGGCTTCATAAAACAGCTCAGGATGGTCAAATGGATTCAGCATCCTGTTAGGGGTTAACCATAATGAGAGTGACCGGTAGAGGTTCCCTACAAAATCGAATGGGATCGATTCCCTCTCTCGACAGAGATTTCTGAATTCTTCATAAACAGCATTCTTTGTCCCTTCGAATAATGAGTCAAACACTTCTCGATCATTCTGATCGACTTCTTTTGGAAGAGTCTGTCGAGGAGTACATAATCTGTATAACTTGTCGATCTTTTCCTCGCACCCCTCGCGATCGAAGACGTAGACGTTGTACGACCGTAGGCGAGGACTATCCGTCTTTTGCCGAAATACCACTTCCACTTTACTCGAAGAACATTGACTCATCCGAGCCTTGATCAAGGGCCAGTAACTTAGAGAGAACGTCATTCCATATCTGGTGACAGAATACAGTCCATCCCAATTATACACTCCCCGCTCCTCTAAAATAGAGAGAAATTGGCGTGGGCAGGTAGGCAAGAGAGGAGGAAACTTGCGTATAGGACCAGTTACGAGATGGAAGAGTTTTTCCATCTTCTCTAGATGGTTTCTCCCTTGAATTTGCTTGGCAGCTTCAGATAAGACTGGGTTCTGACTTTCACAAATAACCTTCCAATCTTCAATTAGGTAGAAGGATAGGGCTCCTATCAGGACATCCTTCCTAGAACCCAAGATGGCAAGAAATAGATTGCGAATCATTTCTCGATCTTCAGGCCTGGAAGTATTGGCCTCATACAGAAGGGCGCGTAGAATAGGCCCTGTTACTTCCACAGGAAACTGTGTTAATTTAGGAATAGTTTCGGATGATATAGAAGCCATAAAAACAACCAATTAAATAATCAATAACTAAATTATAACTAAATAAAGATTAAATGTAAATACCAGACGCATCACACTCAAAATGGGCATAGCCTATTGTGTTTCAATGACTAAGAGGCGCCATAACCTCTTGGATCGCTTTATAGAATGCAGCTGGATTCGGTCGCTTTGCAGGTAGATAGAAAGAAAAGAATCGATAGATGTTGCCAACAAAATCAAATGGAGCAGCTGCTTCTTCATAGGAAATGTGATTTGCGACATTCAGGATTTCACTCCTAATAATAGAGTTAAACTGCTGAAATGTTTCCCAATCGCCTGCATCAATTGCAGTAGGATGAGCGGGATGATCACAACACAAATGGTACAGCTTCTCCACTTTCTCCGGCTGATCTCGGTTGCATCCCCACCCATATTCCAAACGATATCGACATTTCATGGATATTCTTCCTGCCACCACTTCGAGATGGGGAAGATGGGGCAGTAGAGGTTTTATCAGCGGCCACTGATCCAAAGAAATGTGTAAGCGTTTAATACTCGGGGGTAAAAATAGAGATTGCAATGGATTGCATCCAATATGTAATACTTCGAGTAGCTCATTTTTAGAACAATCCAAGGAGCGCAGCTTATTACCCCCAACAGAGAGCTCTTTGAGTTGAAGGTTTTTGGAACACTCAAGAGAGCGCAGCCGGTTCCGATCGAGTGCTGCAGATTTTAGCTGATTAAATGCGGAAAGATCCAAATGGCAGAAGTGCCCGTTTGTCAAAACAATCTCTTCTAGATTAGGACACCACTGACCCACTTCGGGCGGCAACAGCAGGATGGAGCGCTGGAGTACCAGACGATTAGTCAGCGCCATCTCATCTCGATGGGCACTGGCATAACCCTCGATCGCTTGAGCGTTTATCCTATCCACACAGACACAAGGTCTATCCATATGCCCTTCTGCTACATCATGGAGTGCCCAATGTAGCGCATCGACCCTGCGCTGCTCCAAAAGATCCTGATATTGAATCGTCGTGGTGGGTAGTAAACGAAGGGTATCCTCCTCTGATCCTGTCACAATCTGGAAGAGCTTTGAGAGCTTTCTGATTGCCAAGTCTTTTAAGTTAATTTCACTAGTGAGTGCAGATAAAACGGGATGAGAAGATGTACAAAGCGCCTTCCAATCTCCAGTTAATTTGGCAGAGATCTTTTCCTCATGCTCTATCAATAGAGCAACAAACACTTCGCGAATCTTTTTCCGATCCTCAGCATTGGAATGGTTTGCTCGATCTAGAAGAGCAACTGCTAGCGCTCCATATAGTTCTCCGGGGAGCGATGCAATGGCACTTTTCAAATCGAAAGCTGGTGTCATCGTCTTTTAAGGCTTTGCTAAAACGGTAAGGAGGAATCGACCCTGGTAGCCCAGTTGATTCTTGAAAAGGGTGGAAAGCTCTGCTTCCGCTCGGTTTAAAACCCCCTGATGCTCTTCTGGGGTAAATTGAGGCATCTCGATGACCACCTCAATCTGATCAGAGGAGTGGATCTGGACAGCGGTTTTTGCGCGGTGGGAGTTAAAGGTCGTATCCCAATAGGTCTGCACAGACTGCTGGATCAACGCCGGGTCGACCTCTCCCATCGCAAAATGGTAGCTCCTCTTAGCATGCATCGCATAAAATCCGATGGAGAGGAGGATGCCAAAGCCCAAAATGGAAAAGCCGATGAGGGAGAGATGGCTTGTCGATTTAAGTAGAAACTCCGCAATGGCAAAGCGCGCCTTAGGAGCATATTCGAGCCCGATGACAAAGAGCCCAAGGAGCAAGATGAGCAGCGCGAAGACCACCTGAGCCGCGCTGTAAAAGAGGTTATAGTTAGAAGACCTCATCGTACCGCTCCGCTTCTGAGGAGGGAGTTTTTAGCCGCACGTCGAGAATCTCCTCCAGCGGAGTTTTTGCCTTAGGAGCGATCAAATTTTTGAATACGACGTGGACCTTGCCGACGTGAAGGCCTGTCAGCTCGCTGATCTTCTCCACCACGCGGTTCTGTATCTCTTCCGCTTTTGTGGGAATGCAGACGCCAAAGGCAACGTTGATCTCAATCCGGACATTCACCGAATGGCTTTTCTGATCCTGCTCTACATGGATTCCCTTCACGCCAGAGAGGCTATCCCCGAGCAAACTGTCAAATAAATTGCCCTCCAAAGTCTCAACATCTTTGATCTCAGCAAGCGATTGGACCACGATCGACTGAAACACCTTGGTCTCAATATCGCGGATAAAAAGGGTTTCAGGAAGCTCTAACTCTTTCATATCGATATTTTTGAGTGGATCATGCATGGGACTCACCTCAGGAAGTAGGGGATTATGGAGGAGATGATAACACCCTAGAGAAATATTGTCTTCTTCTGTATGATGGGGGCCCTATGCATCCATTTATCACTGTCATCATCGGCCTCGCATGCGGGGCTACCTGTCGCCACTTCGCCATCAAGAGAGGAAGGCATCCTTTTGGGTGGTTTACGTGTGGGTTTGTCTTTGGGCTGATCGGTCTTACCGTCCTGCTCTTGCTCCCTAGCCGCAAGAAAGTACGGACTCCTGCTCCTCCATTCCAGCTGGAGATGTGCGACCCAGCCAATGAGGGCAAGCTATGGTTTTATCTCTCTGACGAAGGTGTGCAAAATGGGCCGATGAGCCACCAAGCCTTGAGCCAAGCGTGGCGCGATCAAAAGATTCACAAGCAGACGCTCGTCTGGCACGAAAACCTGACCGACTGGACCCTTTTACATACACTGATAAAATAGAAAAGGCGACCACGATCTCTGCGGTCGCCTATAGGATGACTTACCAGCTCGCCTTGACGATGCCTGGGATGAGTCCTGTATTTGCCATCTCGCGGAAGCAAAGACGGGAGAGTTTGAACTTCTTGAGGCAACCACGCGCACGGCCAGTGAACTGGCAGCGGCTGCGGAGGCGCACAGGAGAGGAGTTCTTGGGCATCTGATTGAGCTGCATCTTCGCCATGTGGCGCTCTTCTTCGCTCTTGTTCATATCCACGATGATTTTCTTCAGACCTTGCCGTTTTTCCCACTTGAGGCTGACGAGGCGCTCACGGCGCTTTTGTTTTGCAATAGATGACTTCGTTGCCATTATCTCTCACTACTTTTTGCGAGCAGGACCTTTTTGTCTCTGCTTGCGGTTTGGATCTACTTTATTGATCACATAAACGCGACCACGTCTGCGGACAATCTTGTCCCCTTTGGACGGGTCGGCCTTGATGGAAGCTCTCACTTTCATGATCACCTGAAGGTTGAATTAAAGAGACATACTAATCGAGTGGAGGATTTCGTTGCAAATGTTAAAAATATATCTTGTACGAGAATTTCCGCTTGAGCGATTTTACCCCGTTGGGATATAGTGGTGCCAAAATTTTCCTTCTTAAGGACCACTCATGAAACGCACATACCAACCTAGCAAGAAAAAGCGCCAAACCACATGCGGATTTCGCAAGAGAATGAAGACCAAAGACGGCCGGAAAGTGATCAACCGCCGCAGACGCAGCGGCCGCAGAAAACTGACCACCGCTTAAGGTTTCCGAAGTCAGCGCGCCTCCTCACACGCTCCGATTTTAGCCACCTTTTCCACTCCGGTCGTCGCCTGAGCGGGAAGTGCTTGTCCATGCATTTTCGCCAAGGGAAGGGGCGGCAGCCCAGACTCGGCCTGACCGTCTCGCGCAAGTTCGGCAAGGCGCACGATCGGAACCGGTTCAAAAGGCTGGTCCGTGAAGCATTTAGGGAACTTTGCCCGACATTGCCGCTCGATTTGGAACTCAATATCACCCCGCGCGGTGGTAGCCCCGATCTCTCCAAGGCAGCAGTTTTAGTTGAGCTCAAAGAATTGTTAGCTAACATGATCTCATGAAAGCCCAGTTTTCCCATCTTAACCCTGCACAGCAAAAGGCCGTTCTCGCAACAGAGGGGCGCGTACTCATCCTCGCTGGAGCGGGAAGCGGCAAGACGAGCGTCCTCACCTACCGGATGGCCCACCTCCTGGCCAATCTCGAAGTCCCGCCCGACGCGATTTTGGGGCTCACCTTCACCAATAAGGCTGCCCAAGAGATGCAGGGGCGCCTTGCAAAGCTCGTGGGGCCGCAGAAGGCAAAGAAGGTGACCCTCAGCACCTTCCACAGTTTCTGCATGCAGATCCTGCGCAAGGAGATCCACCGCCTCGGCTTCACCCCCCAATTTACCCTCTACGATGAGAAGGATGTAAGACGGCTAAGCACGCAGCTCGCGCGCCACCTCCTCGAACATGAGGGGGATCTTCCTTCATTAGAAAAAAGTTTAAACAAGATCTCCTATGCCAAAAGCCGAGGGCTTGCTTTCGAGGAAGCGCCTGGTGAGACGGAGCCTGACCCCTTCAGCAGAGATCTGTTCGAAAGGCTCAAGATCTGCATGCGCGCCTACAATGCCGTCGACTTCGACAGCTTGCTCACGCTGACAGTCGATCTCTTCGAATCGCACCCAGAAGTGCTCGAGCGCTATCAGGAGCGGTACCGATACATTATGATCGATGAGTACCAAGATACCAATCCGATCCAGTATCGGCTCGCTAAGGCAATTGCGCGCAAATACGACAATCTCTGCGTAGTCGGCGACGATGACCAATCGATCTATGGCTGGCGGGGAGCGGAGATCAAAAACATCCTGGAATTCGATGCGTCTACTGTCATTAAGCTCGAACAAAATTACCGCTCCACTCCGACGATTTTGAAGGGGGCAAATGCGGTCATTGCGCAAAACAAGGAGCGGCATGCCAAGGAGCTCTGGAGTACGGCAGACGCAGGAGAACAGATCACCCTCTTTCATGCACCCACTGAGCTGGAGGAAGCACAAGCGGTTGTCCAAAGGATGATTCGCCTCCGTAAAGATAAAGGAGTCGCCTGGAAAGAGATGGCGATCCTCTACCGCTCCAACATCCTTTCGCGCCCTTTTGAAATGGCGCTCATGCAGGCGGTGTGGGAGAAAGAGGGCAAATGGGTCCGAGGGATCCCCTTCGAGGTGTTTGGAGGAACAGAGTTTTACGAGCGGGCGGAAATCAAAGATCTGATCGCCTACCTGCGCGCGATCTCCAATCCGCTCGATCAAGAAGCGCTCCTGCGCATCATTAACGTCCCTCGAAGAGGAATTTCTGATCAAACGCTCGATCACCTCACCCAGCTCAATCGGAAAAGGCAAGTGCCGCTTTGGGATCTTTTGCGCGAGATCGCCTCTCCCCTCTCTTCCGATCTGAAAAATGATCTTACTGAGCGCGCTGTGTCGGGAATCCGTTTGTTTGTCGAGCTGATCGAAACGGCGCAAAAGAAATTTGCAACGCCCCCACTCCATGACACCTTCTCCTGGCTGATCGACGAGATCGACTACCGCAAGGCGATCCAAGACGATGTGAAAAGTGAAAAAATGCGCGATTTCAAATGGGAGAACGTCGCCCACTGTCTCGACGCGATGACGATCTACGAAGAGGAAAATGAGGAGGTGAGCCTGGCCGACTTTCTAGCCACCTCTTCTCTTGATCAGGAGAAAATCCTGCAGAGAAATAAGGAGCAAAAACAGGATCAGGTGAGCCTGATGACCTTTCACAGCGCAAAGGGGCTCGAGTTTACCGCCTGCTATCTCGTGGGCCTTGAGGACCACATCATTCCCCACGAAAAGAGCCTGCTAGAGACAGGGCTTGAAGAAGAGCGGCGGCTGATGTATGTAGCGATGACCAGGGCAAAGCGCTATCTCACGCTGAGCATGGCGAGAAAGCGGAAAAAGATGGGAAAAGAGATCGCAACAACCCCTTCCCGCTTTCTCTTTGAGATCCCCAAAGAGTTGATGCGGATCAGCTCCTGGAACTTATCCGACTAGCCTGATAGAAGGCGTCAATAGCTGGCTTAAGCCCTCCATGCTTGCGGATGTAGGATTTGCCTCCACTGCCAACCCAATGGACAATCACAGCATTGAGGTTAAGACCGCGCGCAAGCCTCCAGTTGTAAATCTCGGGAAGCTCGACGATCTTTGCATCCATCTGATGGATCACATCGGAGAGGACGGGATCATCCCCCCAAAAGAGATGGCTTTTTGTCGCCGCAGCCCGCGTCCACTCTTGGATAAGAGGCGTTCCGTGCTCAAAGAGAATCACTCCCCCGTTGTAAACGGGCTGAAAGAGATGCTCTGCCTTCTCCTCGCGCACAATCGCTAGCTCCTCTTTTGCTTCATTAAAGAGCCCCTCTAAAGACCCCAACACTTCACAGTCGAGATCGACCCATAGGGTCTGCTGATAACGGGAGTGGAGGAGCCCAAACGGCTTGCGAAACCAGGTTTTCCGCGCTTTCCAAAGGGTCCATCCATAAAATGCCTCCCACTGCTTGGCAAGCTCAGGATCGATCTCAGCGCGCGGGGCGATGAAGTCGGAATCGAGATGAAGCTCTACGACATCCCCGCGCTCTTTGCACCAGGTGCGCATCTCATCACTCATCCCGAAATCGACAAATGTGACTGGGTAGCGGTTCTTTTCCGTGTACCGCTCCCACCACCACGGAAGAAGCCACTCTTGGCCCCGCTCGGCGCCACAGATTACTCCCCGCTTTTCTGTTGGAGCGGTTTGCCACTGAAAACGGTTACAATCGATCATCTGCACTCTGCGTAAAATGTGTCGAGAGCCGGTTTAAGGCCTCCATATTCTCGGATATAGGTCTTTCCTCCAGGACCAAACCAGTGGAGGATCACGGCGAGTAAATTCATTCCCTGAGGCAGCCGCCAGTTGTAGATGTAGGGTAGTTCGACAATCTTTTCCCCTGAATCGCGGCTAATCTGAGAGAGAAGGAGATCATCGGCATACACCTCGTGATTCTTATGCAGTGCCATCTGGGCCCATTTCTCAATCAGGGGTGCGCCCCGTTCAAACAGAATCACACCGCCATTGTAACTAATTCTAGGATCTCCAGGAGGGAAGGAATCGGTCGAGTACTCGCGGACCATTGCTACAGGCGCATCATATTCAAAAATCCCCTCGAGAGAGCCAAGCACTTCACAGTCCAAATCGATCCAGAGAGTTTTTGCATAGGGAGAGAGAAGACATGCAAATGGCTTGCGAAACCAGGCAGAGCGCGTCTGGGATATGGCTTTCCCATGAGAGTATCGCAGGTTCTCAGCAAGTTTAGGATCGAGCTCCTCCAAAGGACGCACAAATGCGCTATCGACTTCAAGAGTTTCCAAGTTTCCATGCTCTTTGCACCACCGGCGCATCTTTTCGCTCATGCCAAAATCGATAAACGTCACAGGATAGGCGTTCTTCGCGCTGTAGCGCTCCCACCACCAGGGAAGGAGCCATTCTTGCGCTGCGTCACAGCCGCAGATGATCCCCTGGTCATTTTTAAAATCGATCAAGCCTTTCCTCAAGATGCGCTTTTATGTGTTCTGGGGCTGCAAGAAAGGCAGCTTCTGCATGCTCAAGAGCAGGCTCCCTTTCCCCTTTTTTCAATAGAAACTGGGCGATCAGCCACTCCGCCTTCCATACATCGGGATCGGATTGTCTCGCTTTTTTTGCATACTCTAAAAGAGGGAGGATCACTTTATCTGCGCGCATCTTGTACTTTGTCCGCCCTGCATTTTGTCGAAACTCGAGAAGGGCAATTTGATAGCGAGATCCCAATTGATTCCCCTTATCTTTGGCGAGGATTTTTCGTTTATGCGCAAGGACCTTGGGATGCTTCAACTTGTATTTTCCGAGTAGCTCGGCATACTGCTGCAGAAGGAAATAGGTTCCTTGTTCATGCTCCATCCCCTCTTGCAAGAGAACTTCTTTGTAAAATGGAGTGGAAAACTGTTTGGCCTTCGTGTAGAGCTCAGCCCAAATTCTCTCGTCGAAGACTCCGCTATCGAGGGCAAGGCACACCTCTTGAAAATCCTCAATCAACCGGTGCACCTCTGCCGCATGCCCTTTCCCATCTAGGGGAAGGACTCCAAACCGAGCAAACTCTTTCCCCTCTGGGTCGAGGAGGAGAAATTGGGGGCACTCATGGACTTTGTATTTGTGACATAGGGAAGGGTTCGCATCAAAAGGGACCTGCCAGAAGAGGGCATCTTGCCTAATCTCCTCCTGAAAGGTGGAATCGCTGAGGATTTCTTGAGAGAGCTTTTGAGACCAAGGACAATCTTGCCTTGAAAAAAAGAGAGCGAGGATCGGGCGGTTTTCCTCTTGAGCTAAGCGAAGGATCTCCTCTTCTCCTGCAAAAAGAGAAATGCTGGCTAGTAAAATAAAAACCAGTCTCATAGACAAATACTCTCTATCTGGGCAAAATGTTGTCCTATCCAAGGTATAAAAAATGGTTTTATTTCCGCCTACACTAATCTTGCGCCACCGCAGAGAAAATTTGAAAAAATGCAGCCTGCGCGGACTGGAGGGGCGGAAAGACTGCCATTTTTTTACCTACCCGAAACAGCCTCTTCCCCCTTTGGAGGGATATTTCGCCCTTTCCCTGGATGCGCCCCTTTTGACGGAAGCCGATGCGCACCTGGGCATTTTACTCATCGATGGCACCTGGCGCCACGCTCAGGTCATGGAAAGGCAAATCCCTGATTTTGAGAAAGTTCCCAAGCGCTCTCTCCCCGCCCACTTTCAAACAGCCTATCCCCGCCGTCAGGAAGACTGCAAGGACCCCTCGCGCGGCCTAGCATCTGTCGAGGCGCTTTATCTCTCTTACCGCATTCTCGGAAGAGGTACAGAGGGCCTACTTGACCACTACCACTGGAAAGAGGCTTTCTTGACTAATTGCGTTTAAGAGCCTATAATTCCGCAGAGAATATGACACATCAAACATTCCCTCTGGAAGAGCACCAGCTCCCCATCGAAAAGATCGATTCCGATGCTCTCTACGTCATGGAAAAACTCCGCGCGCATGGATACACCGCCTACCTCGTTGGCGGGAGCGTGCGGGACCTTCTTCTTGGACGGAGTCCCAAAGATTTTGACATCTCAACATCCGCGGAGCCCGAGCAGATCAAAAAAATCTTTCGCAACTGCATTCTGATTGGCCGCAGATTCCGCCTAGCACACATCCGATTTGGGAAAAAGATTCTCGAGGTTTCCACCTTCCGCTCAGGAGATACAGAGACAGACGCCCTCATCATCCGCGACAACAGCTGGGGAAATGAGGAAGAGGATGCCAAGCGGCGTGATTTTACCATTAACGGCCTCTTTTACGACTCTTCCAACCAGATGATCATCGACTATGTCGGTGGCTATCCCGATATCCAAAAGAAGGTGCTGCGCACGATCGGACAACCTTTTTACCGTTTCCGACAAGATCCCGTCCGCATGCTCCGCCTTCTCAAGTTTCAAGCGCGATTTGGCCTCGATGTAGAGCCCGCCACACGGATCGCCCTTCTCGAATCGCGCCAAGAGATCACAAAGAGCTCTCCTGCGCGCATTCAGGAAGAGATCCTCCGGATGCTCGAGTCGGGTGCTTCTGAATCCTTCTTCCGCCTGATGACCGAACACGGCATGATCCACCTCATGCTTCCCGCCTTTGGGGAATACATGGAATCGGCTGAAGGGGAAGAGGTTTATGCCTACCTGAAAGAAGTCGACACCACCTTCCACGAGCCCCCAAGACCCCTTTTGCCAAGACCTGTTCTCCTCGCATGCCTCATCTATCCCCTCATGGAAAAACGGATTCAGATCCGCTATCTCGATAGAGAGAAAATCCCCCACCTCGGCGAGATCGCCAAAGAGGCAAATGACCACATCACCGAGATGTTCCACCCCTTCTTTAACCTCTCCCGTAGGCTCCGCGGCGCACTCATCTCTATCTTGACCTCTCAGTACCGCATTACCCCGATTGAGAAGAAAAAGCACCGCCGGATCCGGGTGCCAAATGATCCCGATTTTGACCTCGGAATGAAATTCTTCGAGGTGCGCTGCTCTCTCGAGCCTGCCCTGCAAGTGGTTTGGGAAGAGTGGACTCAGGCAATAGGCACCCCGCCAACTGAGGGAGAGCCTCATCCCCGTCCACGCAGACGAAGAAGGCGGCGCCGCAGCGGCCCGCGTAAGGAAGAGTCCTAAGTGATGACTGTGCAAACGCTGGATCTAGAGCCTGGGCTCACGGTGAGTTTCCTCGGCCCCGATCTTCGAGCTGGTCCCCTTCCGACGCTCTTTTATTTTTCCCTCTCAGCAGTAGATAGCCTGACCTTAGATCCCTTTAATCAACCTGTTGCCTATCTTTCTGCTCTTCCCATGCGCATCTTCTCTCTGACGATTCCAGGTCATGAGGACAATCTCCCTCCCACTGAGGCGCTTTACCGCTGGGCCAATCAAATGGCTAGAGGAGAGCCTGTGATCGAGCCCTTTCTCGAGCAAATTGCGCGCGCAGTTTCCATCCTAGAAGAAAAAAACCTGCTCCTTCCAGAGAAAACCGCTGTAGCAGGACTTTCTCGCGGCGCGTTTATCGCCGCGCTTGCTGCCGCTAAAATTCCCGCTTTCCGCTGGATTTTAGGATTCGCGCCGCTCACTCAGCTCGCATTTGCCAAGGAGTTTGAAGGATTAAAAGAACTCCCCTCCGTTCAGGCGTTAAGCCTAGAGAACGTAATCAATACCTTAACAGATCGCTCCGTGCGCTTTTATATCGGCAACATGGACACGCGCGTGGGCACGCGCAGGTGTTTTGATTTTATCGAAAAACTCTCCCATGCCGCCTTTGAAAAGAGGATCCGCTCCCCTCAGGTTGAACTCATCATTACCCCTTCTATTGGCTTTCAAGGCCATGGCACCTCAAAAGAGACCTTCCATGCAGGTGCGCAATGGATCGCAGAGAAGCTCGGAGCAATCGATGTCCTCTAGCCTTTTTGTCATCGCCGGGGAAAAAAGTGGAGACCTCCATGGAGAAAAACTCCTCCTCGCCCTTCGCAATCAAAATCCCACTATCGAGATCATGGGAGTAGGTGGTCCTAAGATGCGGAGCGTGGGGATGGAGTGCATTCTCCCCATGGAAGAATTTCAGGTGATGGGATTTGTCGATGTCTTCTTTGCCCTTCCCAAACTCTACAGACAATTCCATCAAGTGGCGCGTGCGATTTTAGAGAGAAATCCCCAAGCCGTTCTCACCATCGACTACCCTGGTTTCAACCTGCGCCTTGTTCGCTATCTCAAGAAGAAAGGGTACAAGGGCAAATGCATCCACTACATCTGCCCTTCCGTCTGGGCATGGGGAAAGAAACGAATCCCCCTCATGGAGCGCGTTCTCGATCAGCTTCTGACCATTCTCCCCTTTGAAAAAACCCTATTCTCTTCAAAGCGCCTCCAAGTGACCTACGTCGGCCACCCTCTCGTCCAGCGCCTAAAGACTCACACCTATCAAACGCTGCCCCTAAGTGGAAAAATCCTCGCCCTCTTTCCCGGAAGTCGCAAGAAAGAGATCGAGCGCAACTTGCCCCTCTACCTCAAGATCTGCAAGCAGATCCAGCGCGAAAATCCCGACCTCCAAATCGCCCTTTCCGTATCGGATGAAAAGCTCCGCCCCCTGATCCTCTCTCTAATCCAAGACGCCCCGATCACCCTCATCCCCGGGGAGCTCACCTATGAGCTCATGAAGGCAGCCCATATGGCAATCGCTAAATCGGGCACTGTAACTCTAGAGCTCGCGCTCCACGGCACACCCACTGTGATCACCTATGCAATCTCTCCAGTCGACCTTTTCATCGCGCGCGACATCCTGCGCATCCGTCTCCCCTACTACGCCCTTCCTAACCTAATCGCGCAAAAAGAGATCTTCACCGAACTCTTTGGACCTAACTTTACCGAGGAGAGGCTATATCAAGCGGTGAAAGACCTCCTTGAACCCACAAAACACAGCGCTTGCATCACCCGGTGCAAAGAGCTGCAAACCATTCTAGGTGAGCAAGATGCAGCAACATCTTGCGCACAGTCTATCTCTCTCTATTAAAATATTCATTTATATTTTCATATAATTGATTTTATATTATAATAGTTTAATAAACAGAGATAAATATGTCTGCTATATCAAAATCAATAGACTCACTCGACTCAAAATGGGAAACAATTAAAACCTATTACCCAGCAGACCTGCGCATGAATCTGACTAAGATTCAAGAGCAGGCTAAAATCATCCTGGAGCGCTTTTCCGAGCCTAGCGCAGAAAACTCATCAGAGATCGTCATCATTGGAGGCGAGGGCAAGGAGCCCTTAAAGGACAAGCTCCTCTGCAAAAACTTTGGTAAATTCAATATGGAAGAGTCTGGCTCTCTATTTGCAATGGCTCCCTGGTCGATTCCAATTAACGATCTCTTCATCCTCGCATGCATCGAAGCAAAAAAAGAATTCCACATTCAATACGGCAGCTTTGCAGAGATCCCCGACAAGCAGCTATGGCATCCCACAAAGCATCACCTAAGGGGTTTCGCTAGGGAACTCGTGATGCTCTTGAGCGCAGGCTATCAGGCACAGAAAGAGATCGAACTAGTACTTGCCCCACCTAAAGAAGATCGGGGAGAGATCACCTTAATCACTCTCCTTCAAAACATGCCGGAACTCACCTCTCTAGAAGCAGTGCGGGCCTACCTAAAAGAGAGGGACCCTACATGACGATCCTCATCCCAGAAACAAAGATCTGGTCTCCAGAGCAATTCGGCACGCATATCCTAAGCTTACAAGAGCATTATGCCGATCTTCTCTTTAAGAGCTTTACAGCGTATCAAATCGAAATGGAGCAAAAGCAACCCAAAAGAAATACGAAGAAAAAATTAGCCCCTGCCTTAGAAGAGGCTCAAAGAAAGAAGCTACGAACCACTTATGATAAGCGGCTCGCCGCCAAATTTGCCCAGGAGATCCCAGACGCCTATCAGCTCTACAAAAACTCCGCTGCAAACCCTTTGCATTTGACCCTCCTTGGAGGAGAAGAGCTGCGCTCTGCAAATACCCTACTAGAGAATTTTGGCACACGCGCGACAACGGCGCCTTGCGTATCGGGATCGGTCTTGAAATCGCTGGATCGAAATGGGTGCGCACTAACGGGATCTATCCTTTGTGACAAAAACTGGAATTTGCTTAAAAACGATGCCGCCATCTTAGGGGCTATTCACGCCAGACACACATTCATCATCTGCTCCCCAACTCCAGTACCTCATGGACACGCATTTACATTTGCCGATGTGCCAGATGACCTGCTATTTTGCCCTAAAGAAAACCGCCCCCGCGTGCTGGGAAGGGAGCTGGCAATGCTTCGATGCAGCTCATATGAAATAATTGAATATGATCAAGAAAATAGCCTCGGGATCACATTGGTCACTCGAGATAGCAAGCGCGCTCAAAGCATGGAATTAACAGAGTGCCTGCATACCCTGGACATGCTCAAAAGCGCCCAAGATATCCGCAACCTCTTCAGCGAAAAACCCCTCTTCTATAGCGACTTTGATTTGCGTTGAATCCCCTTTTTCTATAAACTATCCCTACTATGGATAGCTTAAAAGTTTATATCGACAGACTCAAGAATGAGGAACTCTTCGCCATTGAAGAAACCCTCCCCCCTGAGTTCATGGAGCTGCAGGAAGCGGGACTTCAATTCAAGAAACCGATCCAGGTTAAGGGCGATGCTTACCTTGCTAATGACCACCTCGTCATTCAACTGCACTTGCACACAGAAGTTTTCCTCCCCTGTTCTATCTGCAATGAGTTTGTAAGCTACCCGATCGAGATTCACAACCTGAGTATTACGCAGCCTCTCGAAGACATTAAAAAATCTGTTTACGATCTGAGCGGTGAGATCCGCGAATCGATCCTGTTGCAGGTTCCCCCCTTTGTCGAATGCGGCGGCGGGAATTGTCCGGAGCGGGAGAAACTCAAAGAATTTCTTAAGCGACCTGAGGGCAGTGACATTATTCACTACCCTTTTGCGGAGCTTTAGAGACTTTGTGCATTTTTTGGCAGGCCTATTCGAGGAAGGCATTCGATGATTTTATTATTTTTTTGCGAGCTAATAGCCGAAGTCCCTATTAGCGAGCAAAAAAATAATGAAAGCACGAATGCCCTTCCCGAAGAGGCCGCCAGAAAATGTACAAAGTCGAATTTAATGATTTTTTCTTTGAGAAATTGATCCCATTGAGTTATAAAGATTGGCAACCAAATTTCTGGAGAATTGCTTATGGCAGTACCACGTAATCGAACCTCTAACGCGCGCAAGAACTCGCGTAGAGCCCACCATGCGAAAAAGCCACAAAATGCTTCTGCATGCTCAAATTGCTCAAAACCCCGCATCGCCCATCGGATTTGCCCCCACTGTGGATTTTATGCTGGACGTGCGGTGATCCATGCGAGGGAAGAGTAGACACATCGGTGTCGATCTCTTAGGAAGCGACACCCCTCCAAAGGAGTTGCTAAAAGGAATTTTAGCAGCCTCTGAGGAATTTAGCCCTCATCTGCGCCTCACTCTTTTTGGAACGGCGGAACTCTTCGAAGGGGTCTCGCTCCCGACTGGCACTCTCTCCCATGTTGTGGATGAGATAATCGGAATGGAGGAGTCTCCCCTTGTGGCCATCCGTCAAAAGAAGAGCTCCTCCCTCTGTTTAGGGATTCGCCAGCTGAGTGAGGGGCTGCTCGATGCCTTCATTTCAGCAGGCAACACGGGCGCTCTGATGGCCTATGCTTCTGTAGAACTCAAAAAGCTATCAGATGTCAAAAGACCGGGCCTACTGACCCTCCTTCCCACTCGAAAAGATCCTATAGCTGTTGTCGATGTCGGCGCCAATACCTCATGCAAAGCTGAGCACCTCGTCCAGTTCGCCCTGATGGGAGTGGCCTACCAAAAAAGTCGTGGGATCGAGCTGCCCAAAGTGGCCCTTCTCAACATCGGAAGCGAGCCAAAAAAGGGAACCCCAGAGCTCCAAGATGCCTATGTTCAACTTGAGCTACTCGCCGGCAACTCCTTTATTTTCTCTGGAAACATGGAAGGGCGAGACGTCTTCCAGGGGCAAATCGATGTCCTCGTGACCGATGGCTTTACAGGAAATGTGTTTTTGAAAACTGCGGAGGGAATAGCAAGTTTCATTCTCGAGCAGCTCGAAGAGGAGTCAGCTGATCTTAAGGGAGCGCTCGGGCAAATTCGCAAAAAACTCCACTACGCAGAGTACCCAGGAGCCCTTCTCTCCGGGGTCGAGGGGATCTTGCTCAAATGCCACGGAAGTGCAGACTCAAAAAGTTTTATCCAGACGATCAAAGTGGCTTATCGCCTCTCTGAACATGCCTTCCTCGACCGCCTCAAGGAGCTCCTTTTTTATGGAAAAAGAAGTTGAAATCGACTAACCTCCGCCTTTGTCCTGATCGTTGCCCACAACTCCCTCTGAAAAGGAAGTTGTGGGCAACGATCAGGCCTTTGTGCTTAATAGAATAAAATTACCGGTATCCCATGCTAGAACTTTTACTCAACATCGAATCAAAAGAGATCCGCTACGCCGTGCTCAAAAACGGCTCTCTCTACGACCTAATCGTAGAACGCAAAAAAAATCGCCAGCTCACAGGTAACGTCTATCGCGGCAGAGTGACGAACATCTTGCGCAACATCCAATCTGCCTTCATCGATATCAATGAAGGAGAAAATGGATTTATTCATATCTCCGACATCGTCGAGAACACCCAAAAATTCCAAGAGATGTTCGAGATGGACTTTGAATGGGAAGGAGATACAAGTGCTGCAAAAGCAAAGCAGCGCAGTGAAACCGACATTGCCAAACTGATGGGAGTGGATCAACCCGTACTCGTCCAGGTGGTGAAAGAGCCCATTGGTACAAAGGGAGCGCGGCTTACCTCCAACATCTCACTCGCTGGGCGCTACTTGGTCTTGCTGCCGAATACGGCCCATCGCGGTGTCTCGAGAAAAATTGAAGATAGCGCCTCGCGCGAGAGATTGAAAAAACTCATCCGCGCTTTTGAGATGCCTAAAGACATGGGCCTCATCTGCCGCACAGCAAGCGTCAATGCAAGCCCGGAAATGCTGATCGCAGAGGCGACCGATTTACTTAAAACCTGGCAAGGGATCATCGAAGGGTTCCAAAAGGC
>JAFEGI010000004.1:45071-97196 GCA_018240135.1 Verrucomicrobiota bacterium | reverse complement strand
CCGAGCAGGAGGGGGACGTGCATTTTGCGGGGTTGTTGCTGATAGCCGAGGAGGAGCTCTTTAAAGCTGACCTCTTGGGGATAGAGGGAGGGGATCTCGACGCCAACGGCGGCTTTTCCGGGGATGGGTGCGATGATGCGGATCGATTTCGCTTGGAGGTTGAGGGCGATATCGTTTTCAAGGGTTTTGATCTTCTGGACTTTGACACCGATAGCGGGGTGCACCTCGAACGAAGCGATGGTCGGGCCGCAGTGAATCTCCCCCACTTTAGCTTCGATTCCAAAACTGAGGAGCGTCTCTTCGAGAATTTCCGCTTGCCGCTTGAGTTCCTTTTTAAGGGAGGGTTGGTCGACTTTTTTCGGTTGGTTCAACAGAGAGGGTGGAGGGATTTGGTAGGTGGTAAAATCTCCGTTCACAACCCTTTGGGCATTGAGGGCGGCTTGCCTTTTTGTGGGGACCCCCTCAACGACTTTGGGTTTTTCTCTGCGGGGCTGATAGACGGGGCGGAGCATTTGTTTTGTAAGGGTTTCCTCGATCTCCTCTACGGAAGGGATGCTAGATTCTTCTTTTTTCTCCCGCTTGCAAAGGGAGATCGCGAGCTGTTTAGCCGAAGCAAGAAGGTGCATGAGGCGCAATTCGGTGAGGAGAAAAAAGGAGACGAGTCCAGAGATCGAAAATGTGATGGCAATGCCGACATCGCTGAGGAGATGGCTCAGGTTAAATGTGGGAAGGTCGCGGTAGAGGTAGTAGAGGGGAACGCCACCTAAGTTGGTGCGGGCTTTGAGATGGGGGTAGGGGAGCTCAAAGTAGTGGGTTTCTGTATAGATCCGTGAGGAGAAGAGGGAACTCAAAAAGCTCCCTTTTTCTGCAGCGAGATTGAGGAGAAGACAGCAGGAGATCATCCACGCCGAGAAATAAAGGGCTTTTGTTGTAAGAGCGGGGATCTCTTTGCTGAGCAAAAATTGCCAGCCAAGCCATCCGAGAAATCCAATCACCGCATAGCTTGCCAGACCAAAGAGGAAGCTCATTGCCCAACCGAGTCCCCAGCCGATGAGGCCAAGCCAATTTCTACTTGAATCGGTGATGTGGAAACTGAGAAGGCTGAGGAGAAGGACAGCGGTGGCGCCAAGAAGGATGAGGCCGATCCCTTCTTTATGCGCTGGGCGCTTGGGTTTTTCTCCACTTTTAGCCATGCAAGAGTCCTCCCGCGAAGAGTAGGGATACTATCACCCCGCATCCCAGACAATACCACGCAAAGGGTTTTAAATTCCCTTTTTCTAAAATGCGCAGTGCAAAACGGACGATGATGAGGCCAAAGGTAAGAGCGGTGACAAATCCGATCAAGCAGGAGGACAAGGGGAGAAGGGGAGTGCTCTCTCCTGTGACATAGATCTTGAGCAGTTCGAGGAAGTTGCCCCCGATGATTGTGGGGATCGAGAGGAGGAAGGAAAAGCGGACGGCCTCGCGCGCTTTCCAGCCGAGCATCCGCGCGCAGGAGATGGTCGACGCGCTGCGGGAGATTCCGGGAATGAGAGCGGCGGACTGCAAGGTGCCGATCCAAAGTGCATGGCTCCACTTGGCGTCTTTTTCAGAGATGCGCTGCCACCTTTGGCCGGCGAAGAGGATGAGTGCCGTTCCGATCAGGCAAAAGCCAAGGCACGCGGGCTGCGAAGCGAACTCGCGTACGGGTTTGAGGACAAAATAGCAGGGGATCAGCGGCATCATTGCGCAGAAGAGGAGGAGGAGTTTTTTGCGATCCTTCCCAAATAAGGCGAGGATTTCATGTCTGAGTGCGATTACGACAGCAATCAACGTTCCCAGGTGGCAGAGGAGGTCGAAGAGGACGCAGCTCTCTGAGCCATCCAGGCCAAAGCAGAGTTTGGCGAGTTTGAGATGCGCCGAGGAGCTGATCGGTAAAAATTCTGTGATCCCTTGGATGAGGCCTAAAATAAAGGCTTGCAGTAGTGACATAAAATTCTTTTACCACGAATTGGCAAGAAAGTGCAAGATGGGCGATCGACGGGATTCGAACCCGCGACATCTGGAACCACAATCCAGTGCTCTAACCAGCTGAGCTACGATCGCCACGAAAGAGAGCGTATTCTACTCTCAAATCGCATTTTGCGTCCATTAAAAATCAAACCGTCCACCGGCTACAAGACCTTGGAAGGAGAGGTGGCTATGTTCTTCGAAGAGACGGCCTGTCTGGAGCTCGCCTAGGAAATGGTTCATTTGGTTTGCATTGCCCCAGCTATTTTGCTCCCATCCGATATGCAGCTCGATGTGGCATCGATCTTTTGCAAAATGGGTATCCCAACCAATGCCTGCTCCGATTTGAAGGGCAGACACTCCCTGTAGAAAATGGTCTTTAGCCCGGGCAATTAGGACCTTCTCTTCTTTTTCGCGGAAATCGGCTTCAAATTTTCCATAAAGGAGGGCGCCAGAGGCAAGGCCATAGACTGCAAAACCAGGTCCAAAAGTAAAGCGGAGGTCTGCACCTGCGCGGACGCCGCCCCCTTGAAAGTCTGATTGGGTATGGACTTTTCCGAGCAACGCAGGGGTGGTTGCAAAGAGATACTCAGTGTTTAATGCCTGATCGATTAGAGCGGCTCTCAGGCCGATAAAGGGTCTAAAGGAGAAATGGCCGCCAAACCAGCAGGATCTGCCCACTTCGAGATCGAGCGTGTTGAGATCGATTCGCCATCTGGCTTTGGCAAAGTCAGCATGACGCGTTGCAGTTAGATCGGGGTGTGCCCAAAGAACAAGCAGGAGATCGCCTTGAGCTGTCTTGTGCGCCGAGGTGGAAAAATAGGTCCAGAGGAGGGTGAGATCCATTCCCTGTTTGGGGAAGTTAAGACCTGTTCCTACACGGAAGCCGCTATCCCATTTGGGGTTGATGCGCGCCAGCTTTCCGTTAAAATCCATGCCCGGTGTTGAGCTATCTTGCGCAAAGTAGAGCCCTTCTTCGCTTGCAGCCCAGTAGAGGTATTCTCCTTGCACGAAGAGATCGACGCCATTTGCCACTTGGAAATTGCTTGGATAGTTGACACCGCCTTGAGGTTTTACACTCGGAGGCGGATCGCCGGCAAAACCGAGAAGCGGGAGGAGTAGGAGGCTTAGCAGAGGTTTTTTCATTGCGATGTTCTCAGTTAAAAGTCAAAACGCACGCCAAATGTTCCCCCCTGGAGGGACAGGTCGCTGTTCATCTGCTGAAGGAGGCCATTTTGCAGCTGGCCGAAGTAGCGGTTCATCTTGTTCATTCCAAACCACATGTTTTGTTCCCATCCCGCGAAGAGGCCAAAATGGTAGCGGTCTTTGTGCAGATAGACGTCCCACCTAACGCCGAGGGCAAGTTGGGCGCTTGTCGCAGGTTGGTGGAAGCCGTCCGTTGTGCGGCCAATGGACACACCTCCCGCTTTACATCTGTAGTCGCAGTCGAAGTGACCGTAGAGCATCGAGCCAGAAGCGAGGCCGTAGAAGCTCCACCCTCCAAAGAGCGCTAGGCGTAGATCGGCGCCAGCGCGTATGCCTCCCCCTTCAAAATCAGAGTGGGCTTTAGAGTGTTGGAACATTTCTGGGGAAGTGGCGAGATCGTATTTGACGCGAAAACTTTGGTCGATCCACGCGCCGCGCGCACCGATGAAGGGACGGATAGAGAAATACCTACCGACCCAAAATGCTCTTCCCAGCTCGAGATCGAGCACATTGAGGTCCATGCTCCACTTTCCACCCGCTTTTGTGGCGCCGGTAGCGGCGGCGATATCGGGATGTCCCCAAAGCACGAGGAGCTCGCTATCTGTTTTTGCGTGTTTTGTTCTGCGCGCTGTCGTTTCAAACCAAGTCCAGTTGAGATAGATGTCCCACTCATCGTACTCCATATTCCCACCAAAGCCGATGCGCGCACCAGGTCCCCAGTGAGGCTTTACCTTTTGCAAGTGGCCATTGAAGTCGATCGTGCCATCAGGAGGGTTTGAACTGGTAGGTCCCCCTGTGTAGCCACTCTGTGCAAAGAAGAGATCATCCTCTTTGGCAACCCACCAGAGGAACTCGACATCGAGAAACAGGTTCCACCCATCGGTCACTTGGTAGCGGCTCGAGGGATTGACGAGCCCTGTCGATTCTTTCCCTTGTTTTTTTGCAGGGAGATCGGAAGCAGAAAGCGTGGAAAGAGAAGTCAGCATCAGTCCGCAAAATCCAAGCGCACACTTAGATACACATCCCCATCCAAAATTTGGGGTTTTGCCTGCCCCGGCATCGCCATCTATGCTTCCTGCTGCATCGCCCCTATTACCTTCGGATAGGGGCTGCTTCGCAGGCAGTAAATCTGGCGCGCCGGGACCCGCAAAACCTCCAAATTTTGAATCGCGATGTGTATACATACAGGCTCCGTGAGTTTTTCCGCCGATCATCCGGTCTGCAAGGTTATTTTTCAAGAAGCATTTTCTAGGCGGACAGGTCATTTGCCTGTCCGCGGGAGATTTTACATTACGGTGTGCTTAGCATTTCTTTTCCGAGTTTATAAGCAACGGAGAAACATCCAATTGCACGCGCCTTGCGCATCGCACCCCACATCGATTGGCGAAAGGTGTCTACTGTTAAACCGCTTTGCCAACGGGTAAGAGCTGTATTTGCGGGATGCCCAGCGAGACTGCCCAATGCGCCTGCAGTAAATGCTGATGCATATTCGATGGCTTTACTCTCTCCAAATCGACTTTTCATGGCGTTTGCCAGTCGATCAGATGCACTTAAGCCCCCTACGAAAGCGGTCTCCTGTATTGCAATCGCCAAACCTTGTTTCATTGAGAAATTTCGGAGAGATTGCATGATACTCCATCCCATCGTCTGACCGTTAAACACAGCCAAGACAGGAGCAGAAGCCGTACCCACAAGAGCGGAACTCGCAAGCATCGAGGAAAGGCTGGTTGTATCTTCTGTGAGTATTTTCTCTACGACGTTTTGGAGTACCATTTGGGTTCCAACAATGACACCGACAGTAGGAGCGGCTCGGAAGCCTCCTTTCAGCCCCTCCATCAGGGATATATGTGGGACGGGTTGTCCTGTTTGCCTAGCGCTTTTTGCGATTAGATCGCGAAATACAGGAACGATCGCAGCCGATGCAGCAAGTGGTGGCGCGGCATAGGGTGCAAGTGTGGACCAGAGTCCTGGAAATGATTGCGGACTTTGAGTTGCAGATGTTGACATATAAGAATATCCTCTTAAATAAAGTTGTTAAAATAAAAAGTATGAAGAAAAAATAGGTATTTATTCGCCTAGCGGCGAATGACTAGAATAGAGAAGAGAGAGTTAACAACTTGTTCGAGGTTTGTTCTCATGGCAAACATTATGGACTAGCGCTTGTTAAATTGCAACCGCTTTTTTTTCGTGGTATCTCGCGGCGAGATAAAAGCTAACAGCGAGGATCAGGAGGACATAGGTTAGAGAGAGGGATCTAGAGCGGATCGAGTAGTCGAGGCAGGCGGGGGGATTCGAAGTGATGTGGAGAAGGGCAGAGGTCCATTTGTCGTTTAGGGCGTGGAGCAGGTGGCTCAAGGGATAGAGGGGGGCAAAAAGGAACGAGGCAGACAGAAGAAAGAGGGTGATGCTCGCGCATGCGGGAAAGAAGAGGTTATAAGCAAGGCTGAGGACGGGAAAGTGGTGGAAGAGGTGGAGTAAAACAGGGAGCGTGAGGAGGTGGACGGCGAGATTAGCAGCAAGCGTTTTGCGGAGCAGGTTGGAGGCGAAATAGCCGCACCGATCTAGAGGGAGCATTTGGGATCTTTCGAGACGTGTGCGTATGGGGAAAATCTTGGTGAGGATCTCATGCATGGGGGCGTAGAGGAGCAAGATGGAACAGGTGCAGAGGAAGCTGAGTTGGAAGCTGAGCTCGATTGCGACAAGGGGATTGTAGAGCAGCTCGATGATGAGGCTGGCACCTAAGGCATTTAGGCCCGATGTTCTTAGATTGAGGATATGCCCTAGGGATAGAATGCAGATCGCAAGATATGCGCGCTGAATTGATGGGGCATTCCCTAGGAAAAGGTAGTAGAGCGTCAGTGCGGCAATCAGGGCGACATAGCTGAGTTTATAGGGGAGGAAAAGGCGCAAGAGGAAATGGAGGAAGAGAGCGATCAGGGCGAAGTGAAAACCAGAAATTGCCAGGATGTGTTGCAATCCCAGGCGGGAGAGTTCTAGGGAGAGGAGTTTTTCGTCGACCTCAGCTGTGGCAAGGGCTGTGAGAAAGGCTCTACTAGAAGGGGTGTGGATGTGCCTTGCGAGGTAGGTCGAGAGGGCTTTTTTTGCATTAAAGCGCCATTTGGCGATGCTAAAGGTGTTTGGGACCTTTTCCCAGGGGATTTTTTTGTCGGGTTTGAGGGAGAAGGTGTGGGGGCGTTTTTGGGAGAGAGTTCCTGAGATCTTGTAGGCGCAGTTTGCATCAGGGGGATTTTTAAGCGGAAGAAAGAGTGCGCAGGGAAGAGCGGGATAGATTGTGCCATCTGGAGTCTGAAAATCGGTGAGGGTGCCCTTGTAGAGAAGAGAGCGGTTAAAAAACGAGGAGCTCTTTTTAACCTCATCGATGTGAAAGATCCCTTTTCCACTCAGTTTTTCTTCGGGAAGGGAAACATGGGGACACCGGTATGTCGTGAGGGTAAAAGCCGCTATGAAGGAGAGGAGCGCTGTTGCGAGGGATCTTCGGTTAGGTGAGGAGAGGCAAAGAGCGATGAGAAAAAGCGGGAAAAGGATGTGAAAGGAGAGGGCGCTTGCAGTGCCAAGTAGTAGGCTTAAGCCGAGGAAAAGGGCGGGATTTTTCCGCCAGAAGAGGGGGATCACTTTTTGGCAATCTCTTGGTCGATGGGACGAGAAATAAGGCGCACGCCCCGCTCTCCTGTCAAGAGAGTGGCTGTCCACTCGAGCAAAACAGAGAGACGATTGCGGTAGCCGATAAGATAGAGGACATGGATAAATGCCCACATCATCCAGGCGATAAAGCCGGTGACTTGGAGTTTGCGGAAAACGACGATCGCTTTAGCTTTTCCAATGGTCGCCATGCTGCCCTTATCGAAGTAGTTAAAGGGCTTGCGCTGGCTTTGGGGAGTTTGTTTTGCGAGAATTTTTGCAACGTATTTGCCTTCTTGGATGGCAGCGGGCGCAACGCCAGGCAGGGGTTTTCCATCTTTTCCAGCGCAGCTTGCGGCATCGCCGATGACGAAAACCTCGGGATGACCGGGGATGGTCAGATCAGGACCTACGATCGCGCGGCCCGCCTTATCGAGAGGAACACCTAGAGTTTTAAGGAGGGGAGAGACTTGGTTCCCTGCAGCCCAGATGATATTTTGCGATTCAATGAAAAGATCGCCGATCTGCACGCCCTCTGCATTGATGTTGCTGACCATTTTCCCAGTCAGAACCTTGACGCCCATCGACTCGAGATCGCGCCGTGCATGTTCTGAGAGTTTTTCTGGATAGACAGGGAGGATATGGGGAAGGGCTTCGACGAGGTAGATCTGCGATTTTTCTGGCTTAATGCGGCGGAAATTCTTAAAGAGGGTCTTATAGGCAATTTCGGCAATCGCGCCTGCCATCTCCACACCGGTAGGTCCTCCGCCGATTACGACGAAGTTAAGATATTTGGCAGCTTCTGCCATGTTATCGAGCCGTTCTGCCTTTTCGAATGAGATGAGGATCTGCTCGCGGATTTTCAGCGCGTCGCTCACCGTTTTAAGGCCGGGTGCATAGCGCTCCCATTCATCCTTTCCAAAGTAGGAGTGGCGGGCGCCTGTTGAGATGACGAGGTAATCGTAGTGGATCAGATCCCCATTTGCGATCGTCAGCTGCTTTTTCGCCGTGTCGATATGGACGATTTCTCCCATAATCACGGTTGTGTTCTCCTGGTGGCGGAGAATTTCTCGTAAGGGAGTTGCAATCTCTCCAGGAGAAAGAGCTGCAGTAGCCACTTCGTAGAGTAGTGGTTGGAAGAGGTGGTGGTTGGTTTTATCGATGAGAAGCACATCGAGATCGGCCTTCTTCAGCGCCTTTGCGACGTTGAGACCTCCAAAACCCCCACCGATGATGACTACTTTTGCTCGCGCCATAACCGAATTTTAACTGAAGACACCTCATAATTGCAATGAATTAGCAATGTTTTGTAGAATAGACCCATGAATGCGCATGTCCAACGTTTTTATCGCAAGTACATTGACGAAGAGGCGCCGATTCGCCTCTACCATGAGGTGATCCCTCTACACGAAACGCCCGGTCTCAAGTGGGATGCGCTCACACACCTAGCCCCCGCGCTTCCAAAAGGTTGGTATGAGCTGGCCCATCTCAAGGTTTCCGACCGGATCGAATTTTTGCGCGATTTTTGGTTGTCCACACTCCCTTTTGTTCCCCATGTCCACGCCTTTTTACAATCCTACTTCGACCAGCTCGATGATGTGGGGGTCTACTTGACGCAGCTGCATTTCGACAGTCCGTTTGAATGTGAGATCGTCTATAGCTTGAAAGATGGGAGTTGTTTTTACCACGGCTCTCCTCCCTGCACCTTGGAAGCTGTCGAGGCCTTAAATCGGGAATTTAGTGACGTATTGCCCCCTGACTACTGCGCGTTTTTGCTCATTCACGATGGATTTAGCAAACACACCGATACGGGGATGATCCGAACGCGCTATCTGAAAGAGATCTATCGCCAGCTCCGCGCAGAGCTTGCAAGCTTGCCAGAGGAATTACAGCACCAGGGGCGGCGGGTTGATCCGAGTGAGCTGATCCCCTTCTATGAATCGTTTGGGAAAAAGGCGTATCAGTGCTTTTATTCTGGCATGCGCTCTGGCGACCAAGTGGGCAACCTCTATTATTCCACACAAGAAAAGCAGGTCTTTGCTCTTGAAAACCTCGCGTTTGCTAGCTTTGCGGATTGGCTGGTTTTCTACATGGAAGGAGTAGGAGGCTAGATGTATTCTGTTCAGGATCTCTTAGATAAGTATGGAGTCCATCTTGGGCTCGAGTGGATCGCAGGCAAGGCAGGGGCGAAACGGCCGATTAAGGTCCCCGAGGTCCACAGACCGGGCTTAAGTCTGTCGGGGTATCTGAAAAATTACGCAGGTGAGAGGATCCTGATTTTTGGCAATGTCGAAACGCTCTATCTGAAGGATTTGACAAAACAGGTGCGCCTTGAGAGAATTCGAGGGATTTTGGCGCCCTTTATTCCTGCGGTGATTGTTGCGGGGCGCTACCAACCCGTCAAGGAACTCGTCGCTCTTTGTGAGCAGGATGGGATCCCCCTTTTTCGCGCGAATACGCCGACGATGAATTTACTGACTAAAATGACCCTCATTTTGAATGAGGAGTTTTCTCCAACGATGACCTGCCATGGCACCCTTGTGGAGGCTTTTGGAGTAGGGGTCTTGATTCAGGGGGACTCATCCGTTGGAAAAAGTGAGGCAGCTCTTGGACTCATTGAAAGGGGACATCGCCTCATCTCAGACGATGTGGTCAAAATTCGCCTCCGAGAGGGGGCCTATCTCGAGGGAAGTGGCCCTGAATTGACGCGCCACTTGATGGAGATTCGCGGCATCGGAATCATCAACGTCGCACACCTCTATGGGGCAGTTTGCGTCCGTGAAGATAAGACGGTGGACTTGATCGTCAAGCTCGAAGAGTGGCATGACCGGAGGTTTTACGACCGGATCGGGCTCGACGAAAAGTGTTGCGATCTGCTTGGAGTCAAGGTCCCTTTTCACGTTCTCCCCGTCAAGCCAGGACGGGATGTCGCCCTTCTCATCGAAACCATCGTTTTGAATCACCGTTTGAAGGAGATGGGGTACAATTCTGCCAAAGAATTCAACGCCAAATTGCTCGAGACGATTTCAAAAAAGCAAAACGATAGGAAGAAAATCCGTGAAGCTCATGCGCAAACTGCGCGTTAAAAACGCGCTCGGCCTCCATGCCCGTCCCGCGACAGTAATCGCAAAATTACTCCAAGGAACGCAATCTTCTGTCTTTTTTTCCTACAGAAATGAGACAATAAACGCCCGAAGCATTATGAGCATCTTGATGTTGGCAGTTGCGAAGAACGCGTCGATCACGGTCACCATCGAGGGAACGGATGCGGAGGATTTAATGCAGAAACTTGCCGATGCGTTTGATGCGCAATTTGGGGAATAGTCGATGCGCGATGAGGAATTGAGAATCCAAGGAACGGCTGTGAGCGATGGGATCGCGATCGGCGTACCCTTCTTTCTCCAAGTCGATCAAGAGGAGATCCCCGAGTTTCCTATCACGATGAAAGAGGTCGATTACGAGATCGGCAGATACAGGCACGCTCTTTCTTCTAGTAGAGATGATCTTAAAAAAATCCGCACCGATCTAGCGGAAGAGGGATCAGATGTCGCCGCAACGATCATCGATACCCACATCCAGATGCTGGAAGATCCTCTCTTGACCACTGAGATGGAAGAGAAGATCCGGTCGATGATGAAGAACACGGAATCCGTCTTCCACGGCGCGATTCACGATTACGAAAAGCGCTTTTCCCACCATACCGACTCCTTTTTTCAAGAAAGACTTGTCGATGTCCGCGATCTTGCGGGGCGCGTTCTCGGGCACCTCTGCCCCCGCAAAGGGTGTCATATGGAGGAGATCCCCTTTAATTCTGTTGTGTTTGCAAGAGAGATCGCTCCTTCGCATGCAGCGTCGTCGCAGACCTCTCGTATAGGCGCTTTTGTGACCCAGACAGGAGGAGGGAGCTCCCATGCAGCTCTGATTGCAAGGGCCAAGGGGATCCCTTATGTCGCTTCCATCCCCCTCGCTTCCTTGGAAGAGCAGCCCATACGGTGTGTCATTGTCGATGGGGGGGCGGGTGAGGTGATCTTGAATCCTTTGCCAGCGACCCTTGAGCATTACAAGCTCCGAAAGTCGAGCCAGAAAGCTTCCTATCAGCTCCTTCAAAAGGAGATGCAATACGATGCAGAGACCTTAGATGGGTGCGCGATCGGCGTCTTTGCCAATATTGGCAATTTAAGTGACTTAGATCATCTCTCTGTCCTCGGTGTAGATGGCGTTGGCCTTTTCCGCACCGAGTACCTTTTCTTCGAAAATCGCGATCTCATCTATTCTGAGGAAGAGCAGTATCAAACGTACTGCGCGCTGCTTAGCAAAGTCGGCTCGCTTCCCGTTGTCTTCCGCGTCTTTGATGTAGGGGGCGATAAGAATCCCGAGCTGAGTTTTGCAGAGGAAGAAGAGCCCAATCCCGTTCTTGGTTGCCGTGGCATCCGATTTCTCTTGCGCTATCCCGATATTTTCCATATCCAGCTAAGAGCCATCTTGCGCGCAGCGGTGCATGGAGACGTGCGGATCCTTCTGCCTCTTATCTCAGAGGCGGGGGAGGTGGATGCGGCGCGCGCCCATATCGAAGCGTGCAAAGAGGCCCTTCGCAAAGAGCAAATCCCTTTCTGTGATGAGATCCCCGTCGGCTGCATGATTGAGGTCCCCTCTGCTGTGCTCATCTGTGATGTGCTTGCAGAAAAGAGCGATTTTCTCTCGATCGGCACAAACGACCTCGTTCAATATACCCTAGGTGTCGATCGGAGCAATCCCTTGATGAGCGACGCCTGTTATCCCGCGCATCCAAGTGTACTGCGTATGATTAAGATGGTGATTACCGAGTCCAAACGGCGCGGCAAGAGCGTTTCGATCTGTGGGGAAATTGCATCGAATCCGACATTCATTCCCTTGCTGCTTGGCCTTGGCGCAGAGGCGTTTTCCTGTGCACCGCGCTATATCCCCTTTGTCAGACGGGCAATCCGCGAAACGCGCCTTCTTGACGCTGCAAAGCTCGCAGACAAGGTGCTCGGCCTGAGCTCCTCCCAAGAAGTCTCAGAAGCCTTAAATAAATGAGGAAAGGGGTTTTAGAAGAAATTCTTCCAGAGGGATTCCCTGCTCTCCGATGAGCAGAATGCGGTCGGGATGAAACTTCTTAACAAAAGCGTCCATTCCTGCCCCGCGGAGGGGGTCACTATTGCTCTTTACCTCAATTGCGGTGAGAGATCCCTCTGAGCGCAAGACGAAATCCACTTCTGCATCCCCTTCTCGCCAATAAAATAGCTCAACTGCGGTTCCTCGGATAGCATTTAACAGGTGCGCTCCTACACAGGACTCAACTAGTCTTCCCCAAAACACGGGATCTTCTTTTGCTTGTCTATAGCTCTTGCCCGATTGAGCCGTCATCAGCGCTGTGTTGTAGACACAAAACTTAGGACTCGATCCCTTTTGTCTCACCGGTTGCTGGGCAATCTTCTGGAGGCCACACAAGAGACCGGCTCCCATGAGGAGATCTAGATAATGTGCTAGCGTAGTGGTGTTTCCTGACTCTTGCAGCTCACCGAGTACTTTTGTGTAGGAGAGGATCTGTCCCGAGTACATGCAGCCCAGTTGGAAGAGGCGTCTAAGAAGAGCGGGTTTGTTGACTTGGACCATTAGTAAGATATCGCGTGAAATGGTCGTTTCAATCAGGGCCTCGCTGATGTAATTTGTCCAGCGCAGGGGACTTTCCTCATCAGCAAGAGAAGCGGCACCTGGGTATCCCCCGAAATAGAGGTAGCGATCGATCGACCAGCCAAATGTGGATCGCATCTCCTCAAAAGACCAGTGTGTGACAGGAAGCACTTCAAACCGGCCTGCCAGACTTTCTGAAAGGCCCTTCTGCATTAGCCAGGGGGAAGATCCTAAAATCATGACAGAAAGGGGAACCTTTTTGCGAGTGTCTTCATCCCAAAGAGCCTTGACCATATCTGACCAGTTAGGGATTTTTTGCACCTCATCGATAATGAGAAGCCCCCCCTTTTTAGGATCCATCTTATGACGGGCGACTTCCCATTGCTGCTTTAGCCATGAGAGGCTCTGCAAAGTCGCAAGGTCTGCAGAGATATAGTGGCATGGCCTGTCGATCTCCTCCGCAGCTTGCAGAGCTAGAGTAGTTTTTCCGACTTGCCTGGGACCCAAAAGGACCTGGATCCGCTGTCTAGGTTCCTTAAGCCGGGCAAGAAGGGATCTGAAAATGGGGCGTGCTTTCATTTGCTCTCCGTATTGAGTAATTTTACTCAATTCATTGAGTAAAATCAATACGTATGCGCAACAGCCTTATAATCAGGCAGTTGTTTACAGGCCGAAGGGGAGGTTCATGCCGGCAGGGGACTCATCAACGACCTGGGAATAGGCATGGTCGCAGACAAGGTGCTGGGATTGAGCTCTTCCCAAGAGGTCTCCGACGCTCTTCTTCACACATAGGTGAGTACTTTTACTCAATGCATTGAGTAAAAAAATGTCCATGAGTGGTAAGTGCTTGAAATAAGAGGCTTATATTGAAAAAACTTCAAGAGTGATCTCGTTTCCGGGCGTGGAGTCTTTCGAGAAATGCTTGAAACTTCTCTTGAAATCCTTCTTTGTTTGACCAACTTTCGATTTCAGCTAAATCGATTTTGCGCTCTTGGCAAACGGCAATCGCTTGCTCTAGGCCCTGTCGATCACTCCAATGATAATAGCTGGCTAGGCGGTCTTTTACACTATCCTCAGGGCGAAGCATTTTTATGGTCCCCGTAGCAACTTTTATATTTTCGAATTCTTTGATGATTTCTTGACCTACTGCGACAGGAGAGGAGACGAACTCAATAAGCCAGTCACAATTTTTGTGATAAAAGCACCCTTTTTTTTCATGAAATCCAAGGCTGCTCAATGCCTGTTTCACGATTTTGAAATCTTCATATGCAACGAAATCTAGATCGTACGATTGGTAGCGATTATGAGAGTAGATGGTCACGCAAGCCCCCCCGACAAGAATAATATCCAGGCCCTTCTTACGTAGTTCCTCAGACAGAAATCCCGCCAAATTTTCTAGAGATATGCGTTCTAAATCAATCATAATGGCTTGTCCTTTCTTCTCGGTCTTCTTCTGACAGGTGCTTCATATAGCTTTATGCGCATCTCTTCAGGAAGTGAATCATACGCCTGCTTCAAAAAAGACTGCAGTGTAACGCGAAATGGATACCTTGGATTGAATTGATAGAGTTGTGTTTTTCCCTGGGCTTGTCTAACGAGGATCCCCCCTTTTTCTAGCCGTCCTAATGCCATTTGGATGCTATATAGGGGGATGCCTAACGCCGCTTGGAGTTCAGAGGCATAACTTTTTTCATTTGCCAGAAGATAGAAAAGAATCTTCTCTATTACCGCATTACCAAAGAGCTTCTCAAGCATATCCACCAACCTTATTGGTTATATTACCAAGTTCTTTGGTTGTTGTCAAGTGCACGAGCTAACTTGCTAATAATCAGGCGGTTATTTACAGGCCAAAGGGGAGGTTCATGCCGGCAGGGGTCTCATCGACGACTTGGGAATAGGCATGGTCGCAGGCAGCTTTGATGAGGTCTTGGAGACCCTCGAGGTCACTCGGATCGATGCATTCCGGTTTGATTTGGATGGAGAGGAGCTCTTTTTCCCCGTTAATTACGACAGAGACAAGGCCGTTTCCACTAGTACCGGTGATCTGCTTATTCTTCATCTCAGAGCGCATCGCTGTGAGCTGCTGCTCCATGAGGCGCGCTTGCTTTTTCATTTTGGCAAATCCACTGCCCATATTATGTATCCCCTTTTTTTATGATCCCTTCGAGCTCAACTGCCGCAAAGCGCATGAGTGTATCGTGGCGCGCGCTACTGACTGCGGGTTCCGCTTTAGGCGGAGGAGCGGTCTCTTCGATTTTTTTCTCAATTTTTTTAAGCAAGACCTCCTCTACGGAAGCAGGAGGTGGTGCCGGTTTAGCAGGTGTCTCGAGCTCGATCAGTCGCTTCACGAGGGAGGGAAGCGTTACGCGGTGTTTGGAGCGCAGGATGTGGAGCAGGATCATCTCGAGGGTCACGCGCTTGAAAGGGACTTTTCCGATCTGCTGCTGCCAATGGATGAGGAAATCGAGGATGTGGAGACATTGCTCCTCTGTGTAGGTGGAGGGGCTCTGAGTGGGAGTCTGGAGCTTTGCTTTCAAAATCGCGCGGTAGTGCTCGATGAGCGTGTCAAGGAAGTAGGAGAGATCTTTTCCCGAGGCGAAAATCTCATTTGCAAGCTCAAAGGCAAAGGCGAGATTTTGCTCCTCAAAGGCTTTATCGAGGGCGGAGAAGGTGTTTTTCGGCAAGAGGCCAAGGGATGCGGAAACCTTTGCGGCAGTCACAGGGGGCTCCGCATAGCATAGGACCTGGTCGAGAAGGGACTCCGCATCGCGAAGAGATCCTTCAGAAAGGTGTGCGATTAGGGAAAAGACTTCAGGTTCACAGGCGATGTGCATATCGCGCGCAATCCACGCGAGCTTCTCTTGCATCGCTTCGAAGGGGATCCGTCCCAGGTCAAATCGCTGGCAACGACTCAAGATGGTGGGTAGAACCTTATGGGGCTCAGTGGTGGCAAAGAAAAATTTGACGTTCGGTGGAGGCTCTTCCAAAGTTTTAAGGAGAGCGTTAAAAGCCTCCTTAGTGAGCATGTGGACTTCATCGATGATATAGATCTTGTATTTGCCCGAAGCAGGGGCGTACCCGATTGTCTCGTTGATCTGCCGGATGTCGTCGATTCCGCGGTTGGAAGCTCCGTCGATTTCAAGGACATCGAGGGATCTACCTGTATTGATCGCACAGCAAGAAGGGCAGGCATTGCATGGCTCGCACTCTTCTGTTAGCTGACTGCAGTTCAGAGCTTTGGCAAAGACGCGAGCCAGCGTCGTTTTTCCTGTGCCTCGGGTCCCGCAAAAGAGGTAGGCATGCGCCAACCGATGGAAGCGGAGGGCATTTTTCAGCGTGGTGACGATCGGATCTTGACCGACAATGCTGCTAAAGGTGAGCGGGCGATACTTTCTAGCAATAACCTGATAGGGTGTGTCTTCCACTGGATACCTCGTAGAAAATCAAATTATACCCCACTTGTGCATATCCACGAAACCGGAAAAACAGGGGGAAGTTAAAATTTGAATTTACATTGTGAAGAATTCTTAACAGGAATTTCCTTTTGTCTGATATACTCCAAAAAAAAAGCAAGGCAGATAGCCGCATGCAAGAGCAGCAAATCGACTCGGGTCGATCGGTGCGACGCAAAGAGAGATGGGAGCGCCTACTCGGTGGTTCCTATGTGACGAGACGTCTGCTTTTGGCTTTCAGCTTCCTCATCTTACTTACTTGGTTTCTCCATTTTCGCGAAGTGCGTATGGAAGTGCTCGAGATCGGCACTCTCGCGCCGCGCTATGTCATCTCGCAGACAGACTTTGATTTTCTCGATGAAGAAGCGACAGGGACCCTCAAGCAAGAGGCGGTTCGCGACATCGGTGCGATTTACAAGATCGATGAAAGTCAGATTCGAAGGTATCGGCACGATCTAGAGAACTCCCTCATTGAGCATCAAAAGTGGCGTAGCCAGCTTCCGCGGAGCACATTTGAGGAAGTGTACACCATATTAGATCGGACAGAAGAAGCTCTTACCCAGGTGCGTTTTACCGATGAGCGCACTTTGCGCAAAATGGAAGCTCTCGAGATTCCGACCAGTACATTTATCCACCTAGAAATCCCGACATCTCAAAGCGCTCAGGCGTATGTGCCCGCTTCATTCTGGCAGAGGGCGAAAGAACAGATGGAGCGCGGAGGGGAGTTTCACGAGGAGAGCATTGACTATTTGATTGCTTCTTTTCAGAAACAAAAATGGAGTTTGCAGGAGGACTTTTCCTTAGAACGCAGCGTGCGCCAGCAGGTGCAGAAGGAGATTTCTGATCGGTTTACCCATGTGGCTGCTGGGGAGCAAATCGTCAAAAGGGGAGAAAAGGTCACAGCGCGCCATATCGCCATGGTGCGGGCGATGAAAAATGCCCTTGCCGAAGCGCGCAACCTCTGGACCCCTCTGACGCTGATCGGAAGTATCCTCCTTTCATTTTGCTTAGTACTTGTCTCAATTGTCTATCTGCGCCATTTCCAAAAGGAGCTACTCGCATCCCTTTCGAAGCTCACTCTCCTCATCACCATATTGGTATTTTGTCTGCTCTTTTCGAAGACGGCGGAGTATCTTTTGCTCTACGAGGGAAAAAACCTCATCGAGCTCGTGCGCTTTCCTCTGTTGATTCCTTTGGCATCGCTGCTTATATGCGTCCTGATCGGCGCAGAAGTAGCGATGATTGGCTCTTTCTTCCTCATCGTGGTGATGAGCGTGACGCTTGCGATCGACTATATCCCTTTCTTGCTCATCAACTTTTTCGCAGCGATTGTGACGGTCTTTCTCGCAAGACGGCTCCATAAGAGGAAAGAGGTCTTTGCCGTCTATGGCAAGGTCTGGCTTCTTGTCATCCCTGTCATTGTGGCATTTAACCTGATTGAAAATAGCCTCTGGTCGGTCAATTTCATAACCGATCTCTTGAGCTCCTTTGCCTTCATGGTCGTCACTTCGCTCCTTGCAATTGGACTCTTGCCCCTTTTCGAGGCGCTTTTCCATGTCATGACCGATATGACTTTGATGGAGTATATGGATCCTGACCACGAGCTCATGCGCAGACTGAGCCTAGAAGCGCCTGGCACCTATCAGCACTGCATGGTGGTCAGCAACCTTGCAGAGACTGCTGCGCGCGCCATTGGCGCCAATGGTCTCTTCTGCCGTGTGGCGACCCTCTATCACGACATTGGCAAGCTCTTTAACCCCCACTACTTCACCGAGAACCAGCTTGGCGGTTTCAACATTCACCAGCTCCTCACTCCCATGGAATCGACCCAGGTGATCATGGCTCATGTCCCTGAAGGAGAGGTGCTCGCTCGCAAGTACCACTTGCCCCAGACTTTCATCGATATCATTCGAGAGCACCACGGCACGACTCTTGTCTATTACTTTTACCGCAAGCAGGTAGATCTGATGGAGGGAGATGCGACAAAGGTCAACGAGAAAGCATTCCGCTATCCCGGTCCCAAACCTCAGACAAAAGAGTCTGCAATCATCATGATTGCAGATACCATTGAAGCGGCCTCTCGTTCCATGGAAGAGGTGAGTGAAGAGGGGCTTACGGCAGTCGTCGATCAGCTCGTCGCCGAAAAGGCAGAAGATGGGCAGTTCGACCAGTGCCAGCTCTCCTTTGAAGATCTAGGTCAAGTCAAGCGCTCAATTGTCAAGGCGCTTATGGTAGCGCGCCATCTGCGCATTAAGTACCCGCAAAGAAGCTAAGGATGTCATCTAGATGCGCGTCACACCGCGCGATTCCCTCGTCGATTGTGGGGAAGTCGCGCATGGAGACGGAGGCGTAGATTTTGATCTTGGGCTCTGTGCCAGAAGGGCGGATCACGAGCCTACTTTCATCCGCAAGGCGGAAGAGGAGCACGTCGGAGGCAGGGAGTCCCTTAATCCCGGGTAGATAATCCTCTATAGTAGTCACATTTTGTCCAGCAACTGAGAGGGGTGGAGTTTTGCGTAGTTTCTCCATCCAGGCGGCCATCTGTTCCATTCCAGATTGAGTAGGGGGAAAGTTGATGGAGCGCTGCTTATCTCGGTGGATCCCATATTGTCTATAGATCGCATAGAGGAGATCGAGCAGCGTTTTTCCTTGGGATTTAGTGTGGAGGGCGATCTCTGCGATGAGACAGGAGATGCTAACGGCGTCTTTGTCGCGCGCATGGGTGCCGATGAGGTAGCCATACGACTCTTCCGCGCCAAAAAGGAAGGCTTTTTCCCCATTTTCCCAGAGATGGATCTTCTCTCCAATATATTTAAAGCCCGTGAGCACTTCGACGCAGGTGATATTGTGAGCTGCGGCAATTTTTTTGAGGAGCTCCGTGGTCACGATCGTGGTGACGATGGCGGCATTTGGAGAGGTGGAGGAGGAGAGAAACTCGGCGCAGATCGCCGCAATCTCATTGCCTGTGAGGAGAAGGGGTTTGCCTTTATGGAGAATCCCAATTCCAATCCGATCGGCATCGGGATCATTTGCGATGAGCAGATCTCCCTGGATCTTTTGGAGCGTCTCGATACCGAGTTGCATCGTCTCTTTAAATTCAGGGTTGGGAAATTTTACTGTGGGAAAATCCCCATCGGGAATCACTTGCTCATCGACGAGCTCAATCGAGGTGAATCCCCACTCCCAAAGGGCCCTAGGGACAAGGGTGATCCCCGTGCCGTGCAAACTTGTGTAGGCGATCTTGAGAGAGTGCCCCTCCTGCTTATCCTCTTGGGGGAATTTTTGGAGGGGAGCAATCGCTGCGAGGAAGGCGTTATCCAGAGAAATGAGGTCGACCTCTTCGACAAGCGCTTCATCCATTTTAACGAGTGAGAGGTCGGTGAGGGCCTCTACCTCTTTGACAATCCCCGTATCGTGGGGATGGACGACTTGCCCCCCATCGCTCCAATAGACTTTGTATCCATTATACTCTGCGGGATTGTGAGAGGCGGTGATCATGATTGCAGCAGTTGCCTTGAGATGCCTGCAGGCAAAGGAGACATAGGGTGTAGGACGCAGCTCAGGAAGGAAGTGGACGTGGATCCCATTTCCCGATAGGACATGAGCCGCTGCAAGGGCAAATTCGCGCGAGTGGTGGCGGGAGTCAAAGCCGATGACAGCGGAGAGGGGACCTGCCTGTTTTTTGAGGTAGTTTGCCAGGCCTTGAGTAGCCATCTGAATGGTGTAGATGTTCATCCGCGCAGTTCCAATTCCCATCAAGCTGCGCATGCCACCTGTCCCAAAGGAAAGGCTCGTGTAAAAGGCGTCGCTTAGGGCTTGGGGATCTTCTTTTTGGAGGCGGCGGATTTCTGTTTTGGTGTCTTCATCGAAGGGACCGCTTAGCCAGTAGGCGATGCGCTGCTCGATGGAGCTCATGTATTTAATCCTTTTTCAATTTCAGAAAGGGAGATGAGGGGGGCTTCCGGGTGATTTACCCCTTCGCACCGCTCTGCGGTCTCTTGCCATGCTTTCTTCGACTTGAGGTTCTCTTTCCACCAGGGGAAGGTGCGGCATTGCTTGGGGCGTGCTGTGTAGATATCGCACCGTTTGCCGTTTAAGAAAACGCAGTCATAATTTTTGGGATCTTCGCGCAAGGAAAGGCGTCCGCCGATTTTGTGTGTGTATTTTTCGACCACTTCATCGGGTGTGATCTGGAGCAGTTCTGCGATCTCTTGGATTTCTGCAGGAGAGACCCAGACGTAGCCAGGAGCTCCTGTGCAGCAGGCTCCACATCCTGTGCATTTGAAATTTAACCCTTCGCTATACCATGGCTTGTTCATGCTTTTCCCATGTAAATGTCGACTGGGAGATGGGCTGCCATCCCGCAGTATTTTTGTAGACTTGGACGCTGCACCCCTCAGGGGTGATGTCGATGAGGTTCCAGGTGGCGCCCTGCTTTTGCGCAGTAGAACCGCTATCTAAGAGGATCGGCAGCTGCGATTTTCTTAAGTCGGCGATACAGTGGCGATGGCTATGCCCGTGTAGGTAGAGTTTGATGGAGGGGTGTTTTTCGAGGAGTTTGCGCAGAGCTTCTTTCCGCACGAGTTTTTTGCGGGCCGATTCATTGGAGAAGAGGGGGAAGTGATTTAAGAGGATCACCTGTGCATCGGGGGGGAGGCTGCTGAGCGCATCGCTCAGTCGCTTTTCGAGCTCAGGAGAAAAATAGCCTGTGGAAAATAGGAGGGAAGTAGCGACTGCCGTGTCTAGAGCGCAGATCCACCAGTTGTTCCCGATTTCTGTGAGAGTGAGGCCATCTCGTTTGAGACAGGAAGAGCCGCCCCAGTTTGTTTTAAAGTAATCGTAAAAAAGGTGATTTTTGTAAGCAGACTTCGTGTACTGGTCGTGGTTTCCTGGGATCGTGTAGACGTGTTTAAAGCGCTTTTCGAGTGCGTCGACAAACGTCTTGGCTTTCGCAAATTCCCCTGGAAGGGAGGTGGTGCTGAGGTCTCCCGTGATCAGTACGCCATCGACCTGCTTCTCTTCAAAAAGAGGGATCAATTCCTCTAGCTTTTCGGGGATGAACTGGTGGCGCCTAGAGAATAGGTAATTGCAATTTCCAAGCCATCGCTTAGTGAGAAACTGGCTCGGGCTCCAATTCCCCTTGAAAAAGTGTAAATCAGAGATGTGTGCGAAGCGAAATGACATAGCTTTTTTTAGATCCCATTTTACCGCTTAGGGACCAAAGAGTCTATCTTTTCTTCGCCATCTGTCTAGAAAGGCTCTTGCTTTGGTTGACATTTTGTTTTACCACCGTCTTAATCCAGCGCTTGCCTTCCGCATGGATACTTGCAGGTGTCGAGTCAGAAGGAACGGTTCCTGGCGTGGTGCGCTTTGAGGTTCCTTTTTTCTTCTTGGCAGCGAGGGCTTTAGCGAGCTTCGCTTTGCTCGCAGGTTTTTTGGGGAATTTTTTTGCCATCTCTTTGGCAGTGAGCTGATCTCCCTCTTGATCATTTAGGCCCAGTAAGGACTGAGCAGCGTAGATCGCCTTTTGAATTTTCTTATAGATAGAACGTGTGGGAGAGCGCTTGGTCATTTGGTTACCTCTTTTTTCTTCACTATAATGTTAAATAAATATTTTGAAAGTATTATCATGAAATTAATTCGGGGAGGGATGTAAGATTTTTGCCATATGAGAAAGTTGCGCGACTTTTTACCAGAAACCTTTCGGTGTCATTATAGCTGGAAAATTCTGCGGAAGGACCTTCTAGCGGGCATTACTGTGGGCGTGATTGCTCTGCCGCTGGCAATGGCTTTTGCGATCGCCTCAGGCTTAAGACCGGAGCAGGGGTTATATACTGCAATTGTCGCGGGATTTTTGAGCTCGTTTTTTGGTGGCAGCCGTTTTTTGATTGGGGGACCAATCGGCGCGTTTGTGGTGATCGTCTATGAAATTGTCCAGCGCGAAGGGTATAGTGGTCTAATCATCTCAACGCTCATCGCCGCTATTTTACTCATCTTGATGGGGTTTGCACGGCTTGGCACGCTCATCAAGTACATCCCGATTCCTCTGGTTACAGGATTTACTGCAGGGATCGCTGTGATGATCTTTTCCTCTCAGGTCAAAGACTTTTTGGGTCTTGCCCTACCCTTCCAACCGGCCGATTTTATTCTGAAATGGCAAGCGGTATGGCAGGCGCTGCCCACCTGGGATCCCTTGACAGCTAGTGTAGGAGGGGGAACGCTTCTACTCATGATCGGTGTGCGCCGTTTTTTCCCCACCGTGCCTTGGGCAATTGCAGGGATTGTATTTGCAACGTTCCTCACTTGGTTTTTCGACCTTCCGGTTGACACTGTAGGATCTCGCTACGGGACGATGACGCAGATCATACCGCTTCCGATCTTACCTGAATTTACCTGGTCTTTCGAGAGGATCCTCCACCACATTCCCGATGGCGTGACGATTGCGCTACTTGCGGGAATTGAGGCGCTTTTGTGTGCGGTCATTGCGGATGGGATGACGGGGACGAAACACCGATCGAATACGGAGCTTGTCGGGCAGGGACTCGCCAATCTCGGTTCCTGTTTTTTTGGGGGGATGCCCGCAGCGGCTGCCATGGCAAGAACGGCGATTAATGTGAAATCGGGCGGCCGGACACCGTTTTCTGGGATGATCCACGCGATGACCATGTTAGGAGTTCTTCTGCTCTTTTCCTCGGTTGTGAGCAGGGTGCCACTAGCTGCACTTGCCTCTATCTTGATCGTGATCGCTTGGAATATGTGTGAATGGGACCGGTTCCGTTGTCTATTCCGCGCTCCCCCAGGAGATATCGTGGTTTTACTCACGGCTCTTTTGTTGACAGTTCTTGTGGATTTAACGGTTGCGCTTGAGGTGGGAATGATTCTCGCCTCCTTCCTCTTCATGAAACGGGTCAGCGATCTTTCTAAGGTGACCCCGATTACCCCTCTTCTCAAAGAGGAAGGGCTCACATCGATTGATCCCGATGCAATAGGGAGAAAAGTGGTCCCTGAAGGCGTGGAGGTGTATGAGATCGATGGGCCCTTCTTCTTTGGAGCGACCGATCGCCTCCAAAATGCGCTTATCAATCTCGAAAGGCCGCCGAAGATATTCATTTTGAGGATGGGAAAAGTGCCTGCAATCGATGTGACAGGTCTCGATGCGCTCGCTAACTTTTCCGATGTATGCCAAAGGGAAGGAACGCATCTTCTTCTCTCCGGTGTGAAACCAAAACTCAAAGAGGCGTTCCATCCCTTTGGAATTGAGAAAAAGGTGGGGAAAGAGAACATCCTTTCCGATATCGATAGCGCATTAAAACGGGCGCATCACCTCATCGAAAGCGTTTAAAACGCGCTTTACGGAGATTCCTTGTTGCCAGTGAGTGCGCACGAGTTTCCATTTCGGAAGCCATCGAGGGGGTAGAACGAGCGCTCCTTTTCTCCAACCGGGTCGCCAGAGTTTCATCCGTTCCGCATCATCTGCAATCGTCACAGTAGGGATATCGAGATTGGATGCGAGGTGGCCAAGGAGCGAGTCATTGCCAATCACTGCGCCTGATTCATAGATGAGGGCAGCGAGCTCAGAGAGATTGTGAGGGGAGATGACATCGATATCGCCCAGCTCCCATTTTTCCCCAGGCCCCAGACAGATGAGAGGAGAGTACCCCTTTTTGCGGAGCGCCTCGCCCACTCTAAGATAGCCAGATGCTTTCCAGTTCTTTATAGAGGCCCGGCTCATCGGATGGAGGAGGATGCGCCTTGGATGCGCGCGGTGCTTGAGATGAGAGGGGGGAGAGATCCCATTGTCTTTGGTAGAGGAGCCGACTGCGCAAGCGATATTTTCCGCCATGGAGAGTTGGGGATCAAAGACCCGGTCTACAGGGGCGAGCTGCCCATGTTTTTTTTCAGAATAGGTGGGATAGTAGATGGCAAGGCCGGGGAGTTTTCCCTCCTCTCGCAGGGCAATGAGGGCGCGCGTATGGGGGGAGTTATCATTTTCGACGAGGATCTGATCGAAAGTTTCCAAAGCAGTAGGCGCCACTTCAAAAGTAAAGCCAGGAAAAAAGGGAGCAAGCTGGGGCAAGTCGGCATGAAAGAGGGTAGGAGCAAATCCGTTTGAGCGGAGATGGTGCGCAGCGATGAGCATCAAAAGGCCATCGCCAATGCCAAGAGCTGGGAGTATTGCCACTTTTTTTTGCATATGCTGAAAAGAGTGGGGGCAGTTGCCCCCAAAACCCTTATTTCTTCTCTTCTGTCTCTTCGGGCGCATTGCCGATGAGCGCTTCAGAGAGGAGGACAACGCCCGCTGTCGATGCGGCAAAGCGTAGACCATTCTTGATCACTTTCGCAGGGTCGATGATGCCTGCTGCGAGGAGATCCTCCACGCGGTCTAGCTGCGCATTAAAGCCAAATCCTGCGCCTTGAGCGAGAACCTGGTCTAGGTAGACGGATGCGTCGTGGCCTGCATTGGTCACGATTTGTCTAAAAGGGGCCTCACAGGCTTTTAGGACAATCTGACCACCTAGCGCTTCATCCCCTTTAAGCTTGAGTTTTGTCGATTTGCTAGCGCGCAAGAGTGCCACGCCGCCTCCCACGACAATCCCCTCTTCGATCGCAGCGCGGGTTGAGCTGAGACTATCTTCGAAGACCTGTTTTTTCTGTTTCATTTCTGGCTCAGATGCGGCTCCTACGCGGATCACGGCCACACCGCCACTGAGTTTCGCTTTGCGCTCTTCGAGTTTTTCCTTGTCATAGGAATTCGTCGTCGCTTGGATCTCTGCTTCGATCTGCTGGATCCGATCTTGGATCCCTTTTGCGCTCCCCTTGCCGCCTACAACTGTAGTTTTTTCTTTTGTGATGACGAGTTTTTCAGCAGATCCGAGCACCTCTGCTGTCGCCTCTTTGAGGTTCATCCCTGTCTCTTCTGAGACAAGCGTGGCTCCTGTTAAGATGGCAATGTCTTGGAGGAGCGCTTTGCGCCTGTCGCCAAAACCGGGAGCTTTGACGGCGCACACTTTAAGTGTTCCGCGGAGTTTGTTGACGACGAGTGTCGAAAGGGCATCTCCTTCAATCTCTTCTGCGATGATGAGAAGATCGCTTGCTGTGGTGGCAACGGCTTGCAAAATGGGAAGGATCTCTTGCGCTGAGCCGATTTTTTTATCTGTGATGAGAATGTGTGCGGAATGCATCTCCACAGTCATCGCTTCATTGTTTGTACAAAAGTAGGGACTGATGTAGCCCCGATCAAATTGCATTCCCTCGACCATCTCGATTGTGGTCTCTGTGCCCTTTCCCTCTTCAATGGTGATGACGCCCGATTTGCCTACTTGCCCAATCGCATCGGCAATCAGGTTTCCAATCTCTGTACTGCCAGAAGCTGCAGCGCTTGCGATTTGGCGCGTCTCTTTCTCCTCTCGGATGGCGATTGCCATGTTGTCGATCTCTTGGAGGATCGCATCGACCGCTTTTTCCATGCCGCGCTTGACACCGATAGGGGAGGCTCCCGAAGCGATATTTTTCACGCCGCTTTGTACAAGGGAGCGGAGGAGCAAGATGCTACTTGTCGTTCCATCCCCGCAGATCTCCTTCATCTTGCTTGCCACTTCCTTCCCAAGGGCAACTCCCATATTCGCGTATTGGTCCTTGAGTTCGATCTCTTTCACGATGCTGTTGCCATCATTCGTCACGTTCGGTGCACCCCAGGAAGCGTCGATGCCGACATTGCGCCCTATCGGACCGAGTGTCACGCCCACGACATCGGCGAGTTTGTCGATTCCCTCGCGCAGTTTATTGCGGGCTTCCTCTTCAAAGATAAGCTCTTTTGCTGTGGTCATGGTGATTACTCCTTTTTAGTTAGTTCGTCTAAGATTTCGCTGAGACCGGTAAGCGTCAGATGGGGATCGATGAGGTCGACAAGCTCGCTGAGCTCTTCGAAAAGAGCTGCTCCTCCGCCCGTTGCAATCACTTTGACGGAACTTGGCGAGATGGCAGTCATACGCAGCGCATCAATCAGCCCTTCGATGGCGCCAAGCTCTCCCCAGTAAATACCGGCCTGGATTTGGCTCACGGTAGTTTTCTCCAAAGGTGCATCCGTCTTCTTCACGGTGACAAGTGGAAGCTGGTCGGTGTACTCGGAAAGGGCTTTAGCGCACAGCTCAGATCCGGGGTAGATCATCCCCCCGAGATACCGCCCCTCTTTCGCCACAAAATCCACAGTGATCGCAGTGCCGATATCGACCACGATGCAATCATAAATTGGGAAACGCGTCAGAGCCCCATAGGCATTGGCGATCCGGTCGTGTCCCAGAGCTTCTGGTTCATCGACATCGAGAACGAGTCTTAGCTTGCCCGGATCGACTGTGTGAAAGGGGATTTTCAGATCTTCAAGGAATTTCTTGACTTCACCTTCTTTGGCACGATTAACCGATGAAATGAGCGCTCTTTGGATAGGCGGGTCTTTTGGAAATTCTAGCCCATTAAAGACTTGGATGAGTTTCTTTTCCTCGAACACTCCTCCCTTGATCCGCGTGTTGCCGATATCGATGACGAGATCTCTTCCCATGACCGCAGAGTATAGGGTAGAGCGCGTTATCCCACAAGAGCTGATCTCGATGGATTTTTAAGCTCCGCAGCTCTAATATTCCTCAGCTGGAAATCCATAGGAGAGCCTTCCATGAGCGTTTCGTTTCAACCCTATAGACCCGGAGAGATGTGCGGGATTTGCCATGCTGGAGCAGATGAGGATTCCTCTGAGTTTGTCTCGCATGGAGGTGAAGGGGACAAGCACCCCTTCCACAAAACATGTATTACAGAATGGATTGGGAGGGTTCCAAAATGCCCTGCTTGCTTTGTCGATGTCGATCCCGATCCTCTATCTCTAAAGGGTAGGGTTTCAAGGGAGCTCCATCCACCAGCGAGAGTGCATCTCCAGGCTGTAGCTTTTGGCCTTTTAGCTGGCGTTTGCCGCAACGGGGCGCCAAGTATTCCAAGTCTATCGGCACTTGTACTCTCTCCAATGATTGAACTTACTCTAGGCGCAATCTCGCGTTATTTCGCACCTGAGTGTGACAAGGCAGCAGCTGCGATAATAAGCAGCATCGTTGGAACGGCGGGAGTCTACTGCATCATCACCGATGGTTTAGGCATCTAAATCCTGGATGCAGGTCTTGTAGACCTCGCGTTTGGGGAGGCCGCGCACCTTTGCGACCATCTGGATCGCCTCCTTCTTTGTGAGGTGGAGCTCTTTTTCGAGGAAAGCGACGTGCTCTTCGAGAGTGAGGTGGTCAAAGTCGATCTTTTCTCCAGATGGACCGATGAGTAGTACCATTTCCCCGCGGGGAGGGTGGGATGCAAAGTGGGTCGAGAGCTCCGCTGCGGTTCCATGCAGCGTCTCCTCGTGGAGTTTGGTTAGCTCGCGGGCGATACAGAGGGGGCGCTTTGGCGCGAGATCAGAGAGGAGGTGGAGTGCCTTTTCGATGCGGTGGGGGGTCTCGTAGCAGATCGTCGTCCCTTGGTAGAGGAGGATCTCAGAAAATGTAGCTCGGAGTTCCTGCTCTTTTTTGGGGAGAAAGCCGATGCATTGGAAGGGGAAGGTGGGAAACCCAGAGAGGACAAGCGCAGAGAGGGCAGCGCAGGCGCCTGGGACGGTGGTGACCTCGAGCCCTTCCGCTTTGCAGCGGAGAACGAGGCTATGCCCTGGGTCGGCAAAGAGGGGAGTGCCTGCATCGGAGATCAGAGCGCAGTTTTTCCCTTCTTTGAGGAGCGCGATCACGGCATTTTCCGTTGCCGATTCGTTGAATTTGTGGAAGGATTTCAGCGGGGTCTTTATCCCGTAGTGGGAGAGGAGAACGTGGCTATGGCGCGTATCCTCACAGAGGATCAGATCGCACGACTGGAGGACGGAGACGGCTCGATAGGAGAGGTCGCCTAAGTTGCCAATGGGTGTAGAGACGAGATAGAGCACACAACTACTCAAATGAAGGTGGCACCCAGATTTGAACTGGGGAATGGGAGCTTTGCAGGCTCCTGCCTTACCACTTGGCTATGCCACCGTTAGGCCGGCCATTATGCCCTAAGCGGGGGATGAGGTCAAGGGTCAAAATTCGCTTTACAAAATTGGCCAGATGGGAAGAATCTGTTTACTTTTGATGGAGGGCGCATATGTGGAAGTTGGCTTTCTTATTCGTAGGTCTCTGTTTTCCTCTTTTGGGGGCTGAAGTGCCTCAGATCAAGGTCCTCTCCTGGACCCCGCGCGTCTTTCTCGTGGAAAATTTCCTGACCCCATTTGAATGCGATCATATGATCAAAGAAGCAAAGCCGCAGCTGGCGCGGTCGACTGTGGTCTCTTCCAACTCTGGGGATGGGGAGCTAACCGATGCGCGGACGAGCAGGGGGATGTTTTTTCAAACGAATTCGAGCGATCTCGTTTTGCGCGGGATCGAAAAGCGGATCGCTCAGATCACGATGCTCCCGATCGAAAATGGAGAGGGGATCCAGGTCCTCAACTATGGGAAAGGGCAGCAGTACCTGCCCCACTATGACTACTTCGATAGCTCAGAGCCGGGAGGCGCCATTTGTTATAACCGGGGCGGGCAGCGGATCGCGACGGTGGTGATGTACCTTGCCGATACTCCGAAAGGGGGGGAGACGATTTTTCCTAAGGCAAATCTCTCAGTGAAACCGATCAAGGGCAATGCGGTGATCTTTTACAACTGCACTCCTGATGGGATTGAGGATCCTCTCTCCCTACATGGAGGCGCTCCTGTGCTCGAAGGAGAGAAGTGGATTGCGACGAAATGGATACGCGTGGGGGAATTTCATTGATGAGGCAGTTGCAGCAGATCGCCGAGTTTCTAGGTTGCCGGATTCAGAAAGAGGCCGCAGTGACTCATTTTTGTCAGGACAGCCGCCTTGCTGAGGCGGGGTCTCTTTTCTTTGCGCTAAGCGGGAATACCGTAGATGGACATGACTTCCTCCAAATGGCAGCGGAAAAAGGGGCCATTGCTGCGGTGGTTGCCAAAAGCTATATGGGCCCAAATTTTGGATTGGATTTGCTTTTTGTGCCCGATGTGCTGAGAGCTCTCCAACTCCTTGCGAGTAAAGTGCAGGAGGGGCGCGCACAGAAAGTGATCGGCGTGACGGGATCGGTAGGCAAGACGACCGTAAAGGAGTTTATCGCTACGCTACTTGGCAAGAAATTTCGCGTGGCAAAAACTCCAGGCAATGCCAACTCACAGGTCAGTGTCCCTTTAAGTGTGCTGAATGCCGCTGGGGATGAAGAGGTATTTGTCGCCGAAATGGGAATGTCTCAGCCCGGGGAGATCGCGCGCCTTGTGAAGATCTTGCCTCCTGATATTGCAGTGATCACGAAGATTGCCCTTGCGCACGCGCAATCTTTCCCCGACGGCCTAGAAGGGATTGCGAAAGCGAAGGCAGAGATTTTAAGTCATCCGAAGACGCGTCTGGCACTGATCAATGAGCAGGCGTGGCATTTTGCACAGGTGCGCAATGCGGCATCAATGCCCCATTTGACCTATGCGGTAGGAGGGAGCGCACTTCAGTGCAATTACTCCTTGGGGAAAGAGGGGGAATATTGCTATCTCCTCGAGAAAGGGATCCCTTCCCCTAAATTTCGGTTGCCCTTTCAGGCAGACCATCTTGCTGAAAACTTGACGGGAGCGCTTGCTGTGGTGCGTCAGCTCGGGATGACATGGGAAGAAATCTTGCCCTATGTCGATGGGATGACTCCTTACCACCGCCGTTTCGAACAAGTGGTGCGGGATGGGGTGCTGTTTATCGATGACTCATATAATGCAAACCCCACATCGATGCGCGCCGCTTTAGAAAATCTACCTACTCCGAAAGGCAACGGGAGGCGGATTGCAGTGCTCGGGTCGATGATGGAGCTCGGGGAGCATTCTGAAGTGTCCCACTATGAGATCGGGAGACTGGCCCTTTCTACCGTCGACCACCTGATCTGCTTTGGGCAGGAATGCCTGCCAATGGTGGAACTTTTTCAACGCGCAGGAAGGCCGATCGACTTTTTCCTCGAGTTTTCTGAGCTCAAACAGAGGGTCTTTGAAGTGGTGGGAGAAGAGGATGTCGTTCTCCTCAAAGGGTCCAACTCGAAAAAATTGTGGCAAATCTTAGAAAAGTAAATGACGATAATTTAGAATGGTGGTAACTCTGGCAGAGTAACCCACAAAAACGATAGCGCGTGATCCTCTTCCTCTACCAATTTCTTTCAGAAAGCCTTGGGATGAAAATCCCCTCGGTCTTTCTCTATTCTTCGACGCGGATGATGCTCGCAGCGCTGACGGCGCTTCTTTTCACAATTGGAATTGGCCCTAAATTTATCCGGAAGCTCTACGAGCTAAAGACGGGGCAGTCGATACGCGTGGAAGACTGTCCCCTTCTCGCGGAGCTCCACCAGAAGAAAAAAGAGACGCCCACAATGGGAGGGATCCTCATCCTCTCAGCAATGCTCCTCTCCCTCGTTCTTTGGATGGATTGGAAAAGCAGCTTTACTCTGATCCTGCTCATTACGACGATCTGGCTCGGTCTTGTCGGAGGGCTCGATGACTATCTCAAGCTCAAATACAAAAACTCAAAAGGGCTAAATGCCAAGAGCAAGTTCATTTTACAAAATCTCCTGGCATTTGGGATTGCTCTCTATTTATTTGTGCCTGGCATCAATGAAGCGATCTCGTCAGGTCAGTGGTTCCATCCACCCGCAGCGAAGGAGCAAGTCGTTGCGGCTAAAAAAGAGACACTCTCTGCGCAGCAATATATGTCCCACTACTTTGTTCCCTTTTACAAAGACCCCATCTTTGTCTTAAAGGGGGCGGGTGTAATCCTGGGGATTTTGATCACCATCTTTGTGATTACAGGCTCATCGAATGCGGTGAATTTGACCGATGGACTCGATGGACTCGCTGCGGGGTGTCTTGTCATGGTTGCAGGAGTGCTCGGATTTGTCGCCTTTTTGTCCAATAACATTGAAATGGCGCGCTATCTGAATATTCTATACATCGAAGAGAGCGGAGAGATTGCCATCTATCTCTTTGCTCTTGTCGGCGCGTGTCTAGGATTTCTTTGGTACAATGGGCATCCGGCACAGGTGTTCATGGGAGATGTCGGATCGCTCGCTCTTGGAGGGGTCATTGGGGTGTGCTCGGTACTGTTGCGCAGAGAAGTGCTTCTGGGTGTCGTAGGAGGTATTTTTGTCGCAGAGACCCTATCTGTAATTTTGCAGGTCGGCAGCTATAAGCTCCGCAATCGGAAGCGGATTTTTCTCTGTACGCCTCTGCATCACCATTTCGAATACAAAGGATGGCCTGAGACCAAAGTGGTCTTGCGTTTTTGGATCATTAGCCTGATCCTCGCCATCATTGGTCTGGCTTCATTAAAGATGCAATAGGTATGGAAAAAGCGGTCGTCTTAGGCATGGGAGTCAGCGGCACTGCAGCAGCGGGATTGCTCCGCGCTAAGGGCTACTCTGCTGTTTGCATCGATCGAAAAGAGGGGCCAGGGATTCAGAGCGATTCATCTCCAGTAGATTGGGAGGGGGTCAGCTTGCTCGTGATCTCTCCTGGGGTTCCTAAGACCCATCCGGTTTGTCTTGCTGCAAAAGAATTGGGGATTGCCGTCAAAGGGGAAGCGGAACTTGCTCTTCCCCACTTTAGAAATCGGCTTCTTGCTGTGACGGGAACCAATGGCAAGACGACCGTCACGCTCCTCACCGAGCATATTTTGAAAACCGCGGGGATCAAAGCGCGCGCTGTGGGAAATGTCGGCGTGCCCCTTTCTTCTCTTGTAGGTCAAGTGGATCCTGAAGAGATTCTTGTGATTGAACTCAGCTCTTTTCAGCTTGAGGAGTTAGAGATGCCTCTATTTGATCGGGCAGTCTTACTCAATATCACCCCCGACCATCTCGACCGCCATGGGACGCTTGAAGAGTATGCGAGGGCAAAATGCCAGATCGCTCGTTGCATGAAAGAAGGAGCGCCTCTTTTTGTATCTAAACAGGTGCTCTTGGATTTTGGCCATCTCCTTCCTTCCGCGAGGTTGCTGGAAGAGATTCCGATAACAGCCTCTAAATGCGACCTAGAAAATGCGCAGGCCGCTTGGGCACTGACTGCTCCTTACCTGAAGGACAAAGAGGTATTTTGGGAAGGATTGCGCTCCTTCAAAAAACCCCCTCATCGGATTGAATGGGTACAGGAGATAGGAGGCGTTGCCTTCTATGACGATAGTAAGGGAACGAATCTCGATGCGGTCATTCAGGCGGTAGCGGCAATGGAGCGGCCGATCATCCTCATTGCTGGGGGTGTTGATAAGGGAGCTCCCTACACGGCTTGGAAAGAGCCCTTCCGCAGAAAGGTCAAAAAGACGATTGCGATTGGAGAGGCGGCTCAAAAAATTCGGCGCGAGCTAGGGGAGGATTTTGATGTGGAGATCGCTCCATCCCTTTCTTTTGCAGTCGAAACCGCATTTAATGCCGCCGCACCTGGAGATTGTGTCTTGCTTTCGCCAGGGTGTTCCAGTTATGATATGTTCCGGGACTACGCGCATCGGGGTGAGGAGTTTAGGCGTGCGGTAGCTCGACTAACGAGTAAGGGGGGATCATGACTCGAAGAGATACTATTGTCATCGCTGTACTTATCAATGCAGGACTGCTCATCGTCCTTTTTTCAACCGCGCTTAAATCGGATGGAGCGCAAGAGGAATACGCCTATACCCCGAGTTACACACCCCCTCAGGTGATTGAAGCCCCTGTCAGAAAAGAGCTGCCTGTGATGAGTGGTGATGAGGTAGACCGCGCGCTAGAGAAGGTTTCAGAGCCCGTTGTCATCGCTCCACCCCCCGCACCCACATTTGCCGATGATCTCAAAGCAATCACTCTGCCCGAGGTGGTGCAAGCCCTCCCCGCTCCTGTCATCCAGGCGGAATCAAATGCGATCGAGGTCAAGGTGAAAAAAGGGGATGTCCTCGAAAAAATTGCCCGTAACCACGGCACCTCTGTTTCAGAAATCATGAAACTCAATCATTTGACAAATACCAACCTCCGCATTGGCCAAACTCTCAAAATTCCCAAGAAAGGCGCCTTCGTCTCCGCTCCAGTTCCTAGCCAGAGCGATGCAAAGACCTATGTCGTCAAAAAAGGGGATAACCCCTGGACCATTGCGGTGAAGAATCACATGAAAGTCGAGGAACTCCTCAAACTCAACAATCTGAGTGAGGAGCAGGCGCGTCGATTGAAGCCCGGTGATGAGCTCCGCATCCAATGATGAACCGGCATAGCGCTGCCCTGCTTTTTTTTGCAGTCATCCTCTTTGCGATGGGGCTGGTCATGGTGTTCAACACGACCTCTGCTGAGGTGCTTGACCGCTTTCTAGATCGAAGCACGCACCACGCGCTGATTCGTCAGCTCCTCTATGCTGTTGTCGGCGTCCTTTTTGCTTGGTGCGTTTGGTATATCGGCTACCAAAACCTCCTGAAATTAAGTGGCTCTTTGCTTATTGGCGCCTCGATCCTCCTCGCCCTCGTCTTTGTGCCTGGCATTGGACAACAGATCAATGGCGCTCACCGGTGGATCTCGATCTTTGGCAACTCATTTCAGCCCTCTGAGTGTGTTAAATACCTGATCCCTCTCTACTTTATCCATGTGATCACAGCGCGAAAGGCGCCGCTTGATCTACGCGCTTTTTTAATTACTCTGGCAAAAATATCTGTGCCAATCGGTCTTATCCTGATCGAACCCGATAATGGCACCGTGGCGATCATCTTCAGTGCACTCATTGTCCTCTTCATCCTCTCTCAGCTCAAATCGATTTACTGGGTATTGCCCCTTGCCGTGCTCCTTTGCGGCGGAGCGATCGCTGCCGCTCAAAGACCGCACGTCTATGACCGGATCAAGGTCTATCTCGATCCCGAATACGACTTGAAGGGAAAAGGGCACCAACCCTACCAGGCGAAAATTGCGGCGGGCTCAGGAGGGCTGTTTGGCAGAGGACTTGGAGAAAGTCTGCAGAAGCTCGAATATCTCCCTGAGGCGCGCAGCGATTACATCGCCGCGATCTTTGCGGAAGAGTGTGGTTTTGTAGGAATCACGGCGCTGATTTTGCTCTACATGGGAATTGGCTACTGCGGTTTTTCAATTGCTCAGCGCTCCTCAGATATTACGGGGTTTTATGTCGCGGCTCTTTTTACCTTTCTCCTCTGTTTTCAGGCGTTTTTGAATTTGGGGGTCGTCTCGGGTCTGCTCCCGAGCAAAGGGACCAATCTCCCTTTCTTTAGCCATGGGGGTTCTTCACTCCTCGCAAATATGATGGCACTCTCCGTCCTGCTGAATGTCGACTACCACGCGAGGAAGAAGCATGTCTCGATCTAGAATTGTATTTGCCACGGGTGGATCGGGCGGGCATCTCTTCCCTGCGCAGGCGCTTGCTGCCGATCTTCTTCGAGAAAATAAAGAGTTAACCCTTTGTTTTGCAGGCAGCGGCCTCGATACGAATCCCTATTTTAAAAGGGGGGAGTATCCCTATGTGGATATTCTCAGCGCAACTCCCTTTGGTGGGGGAATCCTCGGCGCGCTCAAGGCGGGATGCGTGCTTTTCAAAGGGCTTGCTAAGAGTCTTAAGTGGCTCAGAAAAGAGCGCCCCGATCTGATCGTCGGGTTTGGGAGTTTTCACTCTTTTCCGATCCTGATTGCTGCCCTTTTGAGAAAAATCCCCGTTGTCCTTTTTGAGGCGAACGCAGTCCCTGGAAAAGTGGTGGGTGTTCTCTCCCGATTTGCGACCCTGACAGCCACTCCATTTGCAGTAGAAGGAAAGAACGCAGTGCGCGTCAAAATGCCCTCACTGCATGCAGAAAGGGCCCCAATTTCTAAGCAAGAGGCTTGCCAATATTTCGGGCTCTCTGCCGATCGATTTACCTTGCTGATTTTCGGCGGATCTCAAGGAGCTCGCTGGATCACCGATCTGACCCCACAGCTCATCCGAGCGCTTCATGAAAGGGATTTTCCATTCCAGCTCCTCTACTTCACGGGGAAATGGGGGGGTGCGGAGGAGATTCGCTCCTTATGCGAGCAGCTTAAGATTCCCCTTTGCATCAAGTCTTTTGAGCCCCGCATGGAGATGGCTTGGTCTGCAGCTGATGTGGCAGTGTGTAGAGGGGGAGCGAACACGCTTGCCGAGCAGATCCACTTTCGCGTCCCCGCCTTCGTGATCCCCTATCCTTATGCGGGCGGCCATCAGATGGAAAACGCCCTCTACGTGGAAAAGCATGTAGGAGGCGCTGTTTGCATCCCTCAAGAGAGGGCCACTGCGAGTCAGCTTGCTGAGAGGATTTCTGATTTAAGCGGGATCAAACAGATGCGCGAAACACTCCAAAATCAGACGTTGCAGGGGACACAGCTTAGCACTCTTATTCTCGAGCTACTCAAAGGATCTTAATATGGAAGAAAAAACCCACTTTATCGGTATTGGAGGCATCGGGATGAGCGCCCTTGCCCGCATTCTGCTCGAACAGGGCAAACGGGTCTCGGGAAGCGATATCAGCTCATCACCCCTGATCGAAAAACTAGAAGCGCGAGGAGCTGAGATTCATTTTGGGCATTCTTCCGATCATGTCCAAGGAGTCACTTCTGTCATCTGTAGCACCGATATTAAAGAGGACAATCCTGAGCTGCAAGAGGCAAAGCGGCTTGGCCTTCCCATCTTGCACCGCTCTCAGCTGCTTTCTCAACTCATGGAAGGAAAACAGCCCCTTCTTGTCACAGGAACCCATGGGAAAACAACGACCTCTTCCTTTCTCGCGCATGTACTTGTCCGTGCAGGGACCCATCCGAGTTTTGCAGTCGGGGGGATGATTCAGAGTTTGGGCGTCAATGGGGGATTTGGAAGCGGGGATTACTTCGTCGCTGAAGCCGATGAGAGCGATGGCTCTTTTCTCGCTTATACTCCCTATGGCGCGATCATCACCAACATCGATAATGACCATCTCGATTACTGGAAAGATGCAGAGAGTTTAAGGCAGGGATTTCTCCAATTTGCTAAACAGATTCAATCGACGCGCCATCTCTTTTGGTGTGGCGATGATGAAACTCTCAGCTCTTTACATCTCAAAGGATTTAGTTATGGTTTCCTAGAGAAAAATGCGCTATGCATTACCGATTTTCGGCAGGATCACTGGAAAACGTATTTCGATCTGAGCTTTCTCGGCACGCGCTATGATGAAATCGAAATTCCGTTGATCGGGGCGCATAATGTTCTTAACGCCGCTGCGGTGTTTGGACTCTGTATGCAGCTCTCGCTTCCCGAAGAGAGCATACGGGAAGGATTCCGCACATTTCGAGGCGTTTCTCGTCGAGCGGAGTGGAAAGGGGAGGAACGCTCGATTGCGGTCTTTGACGACTACGCGCACCATCCCACAGAAATTTTTGCTACATTGCGCGCATTTAAACAGTGTGTGAAAGACCGGCGTCTCATTGTCGCCTTCCAGCCTCATCGCTACAGCCGCACACGCGATTGCTTTGCCGAATTTGGCCCTGCACTCCACTATGCCGATGAACTGATTCTGACTGACATCTATGCCGCGCGCGAAAAACCTCTCGATGGGATTACCATCGAGAATTTGATCAGCAAGATTCAGGAGACAACGGGCAAAGAGGTGCACTACGTCCCAAGAGGGGAGCTGAGCACCTATCTCGCAGGGAAGTTAAAGCCCCATGATGTCCTCCTCACCATGGGAGCGGGCGATATCACACACGTAGGTCCTGAGGTCTTAAAGCGCTTGAACCCCAGTTCACAATGAAGAAAAATCCCTCACCTGAGATCAGCTGGATTCGCGCGCTTTGTCTCATCGCGCTCTCGACGCTACTCATCTCGGGAAGTGCCTATGTCGGATGTAGGTATTATCAGCACCAAAGGCTCGCTAAGCTCAGAGATCCCGCCTATGCCTTGCGCTCGATTATCCAAACAGGACCCCAGAAAGAAGCGCTGAAAACGGAGTACCTCGCGGAGCTTTTAGGAATCAGCGCAGATCGCCCTCCATGTGCTCTGATATTTGATGTGGACCGCGCCAAAAAGCGGCTCCTCAGCTCTCCATTGATCGCAAGGGCAGAGATGAAGATTTTTCAGAAAAATACTCTCTATATCGATTATACCGTGCGCCAGCCGATCGCGTGGATCGAAGACTACGAGAATGTCGCTGTGGACAAGGAGGGATACCTCTTTCCCTTCACACCGTTTTTTGCTCCCAAGAACTTACCCTCTCTTTACCTAGGACTTGCCCCTTTTAGCACGCTATCTGAAGAGGAGCGCCCGATTGGAGAGTGGAACCGGCCTCTTGAGGGAAAATATGCAGAGCTCGCTTTTAAGATTCTAGAGATCGTCACTCAGCCCGATGTGTCTGATCTATTCAATGTGCGGAGGATCGATGTCTCCAATGCCTTCGCAGACAGCTATGGGAGCCGTGAAATTGTAGTTATCACAGAGGATCGCCTTTATCCCGCATCAGGGGGTACAATTGTCCTTCCCCGTTTTTTGCGGCTGACTACGAAGAATTATGCTCAGGAGCTGGGGAACTATCTCGAGCTGCGAGAGAAGCTCTTGGCTGAAGAGAGAAAGGGTCCTATATCAAAAGGGAAGGTCCTCGACTTCCGTATCGATAAGTTAGCATTTATCGACACTCTTTGAGAATACCTAGAACATGCTGAATATTTGAGGTGTTGCTCAGTGCCGAAGAGAGGGAGCGGGAGAGAGCGCCTGCGTGCAAATCGCTAAGCCCGAGAGAAACTCTTTCTAGGATGTTTTGGATCAGTGTTTTACACTCTTCGGCTGTTTCATTTGTGAGATTTTCCTGAGGATTTACAAGCAGACGGTATTCCAGTTCAGTTACTTGAGAGACAATCCGCGCCCTGGGATTGCTCTCGATCAGTCGCCAGAGAACTTCTCCAAGGGCCTGTTGGAGCTCGCGAAATTTAAGGCTGCCGGATAGAAATGCCTCTCGTACATGAGTCAGATCTTGAATCGCCCGGCCCTCCTGGTCAAATGTGAGGCAAGCGCTTCCATTTTTACATACTTCGGCAATCCGCATGATCTGCGAAAGGGCTCTACGCGTGGCTTCCCCTCCTTCAGATGGGTTGGCATAGCAGGAGGAGACGTACCAGACATAAAACGCAGCGGCATCCTCTTGGAGCCGATTGCCTATGGAAGTTGGGGTGGGATAGGAAGGGGGAAGTGGTCCGATCTCCATCTCTCAATTACCTCTCTTGGCTTTCATTTTATTAATTTATATATTAAAATGTAAATAATTTGTTTAATAATTTTAACTATTTAGTTTTGATGATTGCATAATCTATGCAAGTTGATGCAAGTTATTGTCTGTCATAGTGTTGCGTCTTCGCTTCCGAGGAGGGCAGGAAAAATCCTTAGACCAAAAGTGGAGAGGATGTTAGAGTTTGGAGTGAAGAAAAACCCCCTATCGAACTATGCAAGATTTTATCGCTTATCTCATTAAGAATCTCGTGGATCAACCCGATGCCGTGCAGGTACAGCTCGTCGAAGGCCAGCAAGGAACTGTTGTCGAAGTGCGCGTCTCTAGCGACGACGTCGCAAAGGTCGTCGGCAAGCAGGGGAGAACCATCAAGTCTCTACGGACAATCGCCATGACAGTCGGCGCGCGTTTTGGCAGACGGGTCCGTCTTGAGCTCGTAAGTTAGAGACTGTCTGCGAAATTAGCTTCTGTCGATTTTCGGGTTCTTTTGAGCCGATTTTTAATTCCGTTTTTTGGGGTCAATATCGCAACAAGTATATTAACCCCAAAAAACGGATTGAAAAGCGGCCAAAATAATCCCGAAAATCGACGAAGCCTAATTCCGCAGCCAGTCTTTTAGACTCTCGTTGCCCCAAAAAAAACCTTTTGCTACTCTCCTTTCAGGCGACTGATCAGGAGGAGCTATGGCCATTGGACTGGATATCGCGATCGAGCAAAGCGGCGAGAATTACATTTTGCGACTGGATGGACGTGTGGACGCGATCACGACCCCCGCATTGGAGCGAGAGATCAGCAGTCTATTTGATGCAGGACATCATACTGTATTACTCGATTTTGAGAAGGTAGATTACCTGAGCAGTGCTGGGATGCGCCTTCTTCTCGCTTCGACCAAGCGCTTTATGGCAAAAAAAGGGCGTTTTGCCCTCTTCCAAATTGGGGATGAGGTGCAAGAGATTTTAAAAATGGCAGGCTTTGAGCGTGTTCTCGCGATCTATTTGAATGAAGCGGACGCGATCAAGGGTTAATTTGAGGGAGTGGCGTGGTCACTTTTGAAGATACTGAGCTCCGAATTTTGCTGACCCCCTTTCCTCAAAAGAAAAAGATTCCCGCTCCTTCCCAAAAAAAGAAAGTCATTCTGATTGCAGGACCGACGGCCGTCGGGAAGACGCGTCTTTCGCTGATTGTCGCAAAAGCAATTGGCGGGGAGATTATCTCTGCAGATTCGATGCAAGTCTACCGAGGAATGGACATCGGTACAGCAAAAGCCTCTTTAGAAGAAAGAAGGCAGATTCCTCACCATCTAATCGATAGTCGCGATCTCGATGAATCCTTCAATGTCGTGGAGTTCTACGAGGAAGCGATGCATGCAATGAAGGAAATTTTCGATAAGGGGGGAGTCCCCATCATCGTAGGAGGGACGGGTTTCTATATCCATTCGCTGATCTACGGCCCACCCAGTGGTCCTCCTTCTGAGCCGGAGCTGCGCAAATCTCTAGAAGCGGAAATGAAGGAGAAAGGAACGGCAGTTCTCTATGAACGGCTGCGCGTTTTAGATCCTGAATACGCAAAGGCGATCACACAAAATGATCGGCACAAGATTATTAGAGGGCTGGAAATCATCTCCCTGGCAAATCAAAAAGTCTCGGAGCTCTCCTCGGTCACATCGGAAAATCTCGACCTGTTCGACTTTAGATCCTGGTTCATTCACATTCCGCGGGAGATCCTCTATCAGAAAATTGAAATGCGCTGCGATGAGATGATTGCAGCGGGCTTTGTCGACGAGGTAAAGCGGCTCGAAAAAGAGGGGCTGCGCAGCAACCGCACCGCATGCCAAGCGATTGGCTACCGGCAGTGTTTGGACTACCTCGATTCGGCGCAAACCCAGGAAGACTGGGACCGGTTCATCGCCGCATTCAAGCAAGCCTCTCGAAATCTCGCCAAGAGGCAGTTTACCTGGTTTAAAAGGGAGCCCCTCTTCCGCTGGCTCGACCTACAAAAGGTCCCCTTAGAAACAGCGGCGGAAATGATCATTCAAGATTATGAGCTGAGCTTTTAACTTCACATTAAAGGGGAACTATCTTAGGATCTTCACAAAGAATTTTATGGGAAGAAGCAGATGAAAAGTGAATCGGAAGAGATCCTCCAAGAAGAGACCCCAAAAAAGGGTTCCTCGGCGTTTTCAGAGTTTCAAGAGAATTTAGAGAAGGAAAATGGTGCAGACGGGAAGATTCGGTTCAGCATTGCCTTCATGCGCTCGGCTCTGACTGGAGCGAGCACGCCCCGATTTCGCGACTTTTGGGAGGCAAGGCGCCTCTGTTTGCCTCTTTTCAAAGAAAATATTGCCCCAAAGGTGCGCACAGAACTCTGGAGCGCTTATATAGAACTCTCCAATGAGGCGCGCCGTCTCAAAGAGATTCTCGATGAGCAGGCGAGTTTTGCGGTGGAGCAGATCGAGCTCGCCATCCAAGCTCTCGAACGGGATTTAGAGCATTTCGATTTGACCCTTGCTCAAATGGAAGGGATTGAGATCCCCTCAGAGTGCTGCTCGCTGCAAGAAAAGAAAGAATCCTATGCGACATGGCAGCGCGAGCTCAATCTTCTGGGCACTTTGGCAGCGCGTGTCAACTCCTTGCGCAAAGAAGTGATCAAAACCGAGATGCGCATCCGCGTCAAAAATAAGCTCCTCGAGCGTCTATCTCTTTGTGGGGACAAGGTTTTTCCCCGGCGCAAGGAACTGATTAAAATGCTCTCAGAGGAGTTTGTCCAAGATGTAGAGCGGTTCATCCAGTCTCAATTTTCAGAGGGTAAAACACCCGATGTGCCCCTCTATGCTCTTCGCGAGGAGATCAAGCAGCTTCAGTCTCTTGCCAAAATCTTGACGCTGAGCACCCATGCATTCACCGAGACTCGTCTGAAACTGAGCAATTGCTGGGATCAGCTAAAAGAAAAAGAGAAAGAACATAAGAAGCAGACTCAGCAAAAACGGCAGGAATTTAAGCAGAACTACGATCTGGTATTGGAAAAGATTGGACCTTTTGCGGAGGCTTGCGCTGGCGAGATGTCGATTGAGGAGTGCAATAAAGCGGCTGCCGAGATCCTCGAGTTGATGAAAACCGTTGAGCTTGGTCGAGAAGATGTGCGCGAGCTAAGAGAGGAGATCAACAAAGCAAAACGGGGGCCTTTTGAGCGCGCTAGAGCAAAAGAAGCAGAGCGCCTTAAAAATCAGCAGCAGGTAGAAGCGGAGCGTCGAGAGCGGATCCAGTCGCTTAAGGAAGAACTCCAGACACTTTCTGCACAGGCAGCGGAACTCGAAGAAGTGCTCCTTTCAGAAAAGCGCGAGGCGCTCATCCAAGCCTTTGCAGCGCTCTCTTTGCCCAAATTAGAAAGGCAACTGATCGATCGCCTTTTCAAACAGCTGAAAGATGCGATCGATGAGAAGCGGGAAAAGGCTCTCTTGCAACTGTCTGAAGGCGATCTCGAGCAGCTCAAGCAGCTAGAGAGTGTCTTAGCTGAGCGCAAAGGGCGCCGTCAGGAAGTAAAAGCGCAGATAGAGCAGTACCGTAAGCTCCTCGGCGGTTCGACGCTGGACTTCGAAAAGGCCATGCACACGCGCGAATTGATTGAAGAGGAAAAGGCGCTGCTTGAAAAGATCGATACCTCTATCGCTGAGATTGAAGAGAAAATTGCGGAAATTGAAGAAATCTAATGCCTCGGCACTTGGTCGTCTTTGACCTCGATAGAACTCTCGTTAGGGGAAACTCGAGCTTCGACTTTTGCAAGTTTCTGGTAAAAAGTGATGTTCTTCCACTAGCTGCCCTTCTCTATTCTTGTGTTTGCTACGCTCAGCACGCCTTATTCAAGATGCCACTAGAGGAGCTCCATCGGAAGATTTTTGAGAGTTGTCTTCAGGGGCGCTCTCTTCCCGCCCTACAAGAACAACTGACCCCTTTTCTCGCTAGTTACCTGCCATCGATGCTCTATCAGCCCGCTTTAGAAAAGCTACGCCTTTCCCAACACTTAGGGCACCATACGCTCGTTCTATCCAACGGCCCGAGTTTTCTCGTGGAAAAATTTGCCGAAGCACTCGGTGTCGATGAGTGGTATGCGACCGAATACGCCGTTGACAAAGAGCAAAAGCTATGCCACATTGCAAAGGTGATGTTAGGAGAGGACAAAGCCCTGCAATTAAGTGCAACTGCAAAGCGACTGGGGATCGATAGGACGGAAATCACAGCCTACACCGATAGCGCGCTCGATTTGCCCATGCTGCTCGCAGCGGGAAACCCTGTGGTTGTTAATCCTAGAGCTGCTTTTTACCGCCTTTCCTCGAAGCGAAATTGGCCTATTTTATGAAGAAGAAAAAAATTGGGGTGTTTGGCGGGAGTTTTGACCCGATCCACAACGGGCATATCCACCTTGCCCTGAGTTTAAAAGAGCTCGTTGGACTCGATGAAGTGCTTTTCGTTCCAACAACGCTTTCTCCATTTAAGAGTTCCAAACCCCCAGTTGCCTCCGCAGCAGATCGTCTGGAGATGGTGCGGCAAGCAATTGCGCCGATTGGAGGTTTCTCAGTTCTCGATTGGGAAATTAGAGGTCCAGGTCCCACCTATACGATAGATACCATCCGCCGTCTTCAGGAAGAGGGTAGGGGGGAGCTCCACCTGCTCATGGGGGATGATCTCTTGCCGCGACTAAACGAGTGGAAAGAGAGCGCTGCCCTGCAGGTCTTGGCTCCTCCTCTTGTGGGATCGAGGACCGGCCCCTTACAAATTCCCCTTCTCGACATCAGCAGTACCAGGGTGCGCGAGAGGCTGTCTAAAAAATATTACTGTGGCCACCTCGTCCCTCAGGCAGTTCTGGACTATATTCAAGCGCATGGTCTATACTCATCTGCTGTATGAAACAAGATGACCCTCTCAAATTACTGAATGCGATTGCTCAGGCAATCTACGACAAAAAAGGATTTAATATCCTTGCCCTCGATGTGCGCGGCGTCTCCAATTTGACCGACTTCGTGATCATCGCTGAGGGAAATGTCGATCGCCACGTCTCCGCTATCGCCAAAGCGGTGGAAGATGCAATGCGCGAGCTTGGCAGTAGAACCCTTTATTCTGAAGGGATTAAGGATGGGGACTGGGTCGTTCTCGACTACATGCAAATCATGGTGCATCTTTTCATGCCCGGCCTGCGCGACAAGTATCAGCTAGAGCAACTCTGGCGCGAAGGGCAAGTTGTTGACCTTCAGATCGATACTTCGCCTGCTAGCTACGTCAGTAAATAAATATTTCACACCGTCTCTCCGATTGCGAAAATTGACTAACTATTGTATCCTTAGGGGTCAATTGCTTGTAAAGGATATGCTATGAAAAGAAAGCGCGTAGTCATCACGGGGATGGGGCTCGTCTCTTGCTTCGGGATGGATGTAGAGGAATTTTACAATCAGCTCCTAGCGGGGCGAAGCGGTATTAGACCAATCGATGCGTTTCCTTGTCAAGATTACCCGACCCGGTTTGCAGGCTCCGTGCAGGGCTTTGATGTCGGAGATTATCTCGATAAGAAGCAGGCCCGTAGGGTTGATCCTTTTATTCGCTACACGGTCGTTTCAGGAAAAAAAGCCCTTGAGCATGCGGGACTCAAGGGAGAGGCCTTCGACAAGTTGGATAAAAACCGCTCGGGCATTCTCATCGGATCGGGAATGGGGGGGATGAGTGTCTTTGAGGAGGGAGTGGAAACTCTCGTTACAAAAGGTTTTAAAAGGATAACCCCTTTCTTTGTTCCCTATATCATCACGAATATGGGTGGCGCTCTTCTGGGGATTGAGCTTGGATTCATGGGTCCGAACTATTCGATTTCCACAGCCTGCGCGACATCGAATTATTGCATCCACGCCGCAGCGCAACATATCCGTAGAGGGGATGCTGACCTGATGCTATGCGGAGGTGCAGAAGCGCCTCTTACGCCGATTGGCTTAGCGGGGTTCGTCGCATGTAAGGCGCTTTCCGAGCGCAATGAAGATCCTCAAAAAGCTTCCCGCCCTTGGGATGTGGACCGAGATGGTTTTGTCATGGGAGAGGGCGCTGGTGTGCTCGTGCTCGAAAGTCTAGAGCATGCCCTCGCAAGGGGAGCCACGATTCTCGCTGAACTGGTAGGAAGTTCTGTCAACTGCGACGCGTACCACATGACGGATCCGCGCCCTGATGGATTGGGGGTTGCGACCTGTATTGAGCTCGCTCTTCAGGATGCCCAAATCCCCAAAGAACAGATCAACTACATCAATGCGCATGCGACCTCTACACTCGCTGGGGATCTCTGTGAAGTGCGCGCGGTCAAGCAGGTGTTCGGGTCCCACTCTGCAAAGATCAAGATCAATTCGACAAAGTCCCTCACCGGACACTGTTTAGGTGCTGCTGGAGCCATCGAAGCGATCGCTACGATTGGAGCGATTAAGACAGGCAAGGTTCACCCCACGATCAACCTCGATAAACCGGAAAAAGAGCTCGAGCCTCTTGATCCGGTGGCTCATGTAGCCCAATCGCATCAGATCACAGGGGCTCTTAGTAACTCCTTTGGTTTTGGTGGGCACAACTCGACCCTCATTTTTGCCCCCTACATCCCATGATTCGGATCGCTTCATTTGGTATAGTCCCTTTTCGCAAAGAGGGGGAAACGTGGAAGGTCCTGCTCATCTTGCACTGCAAGGGTTCCCACTGGGCATTCCCTAAGGGGAGAGCCAATCCAGGTGAGGTTCCTCTTGAGTCTGCAAAAAGAGAACTTCTCGAAGAGACAGGTCTTTCCGTAGAAACGCTACTACTCGACACCCCCTTCATCGAACAGTACCAATTTCGGAGAAGACGAGACCTTGTAGTTAAAACTGTCCAATATTTTCCCGCTCTTGTCAAAGGGGAGTTAAAGCTACAAGTGGAAGAGGTTCGAGATGCGAAATGGTACTCTCTTGCGGAGGCGCTAGAGCATCTCACATTTAAAGAAGCGCGCCATATTCTCCGCGAAATGTTGCGCCAGCTCCAGATCCCAATGCCTGAATGAGGAAATCCCATGTTTTCCTTCCTGAAGCCCAAGATTCCACCCATTAGAGTCTTTGTCCGACATTGCCACTATTCTGCGGCAGGTGCACATAAGGCGCGATTTTCCCATTTTAGTAGGGAGGGTTGTTACGATAATCTCGTCGATACTTTAAGAGATGCTAAGCATGTCGAAGTGACTTTTCTTCTCGACACATTCCACCCTCATAAGGAGGGGGAGCATTTTATAAAAAAGCAGAAACAGTACCCTGTGATCGAAATGCAAGCGGGAACAGAAGCTGCCTCCTTCCTCTACCTACTCGATTACGTCGAGAAGCAGCAGTTTGCACCAGATACAATCCTCTATTTCCTAGAGGATGATTACATACATAGAGAGGGATGGGTGGACATTTTGCGCGAGGGGTTCACGCTTCCTTGTGCAGACTACGTGACTCTCTACGATCATAAAGATAAGTATTTTTTGCCAGATTATCAGCACCTGCAATCACAGGTCTTTCATACTGCATCTTGCCACTGGCGCACGACTCCATCGACGACAAACACCTATGCGATGCGCATGAAGACGCTTTTAAAGCATCTGCCCATCCACCGCGCCTACTCGACAGGGGTTTCGATCACAGAGGATCATAAAAAATTTTGTAAGCTCCGCGAAGAAGGGGCGACCCTAATCTCATCCATACCCGGATGGTCCACCCATATGGAGCCCGCATTTGCATCGCCTTGTTTTAAATGGGAACAATATTGCAAAAAGTGGTAGCAGTTGTTATACTCATCGCATCTCAAATTTGAGGAGGTACCCCGTATGTCATCTACTCACTTGATCGCTCAGTCTGTTCAAGGACGCAACCTACTCCAAGATGTCTCTGTTGTGATAGGATCTAGCATCATCATTGCACTGTTTGCGCCGATCGCCATCCACCTTCCCTTTACTCCTGTGCCGATTGCTACGCAGCCCCATGTGATCCTTCTGCTGGCAGCACTTTTGGGCAGTAAGAGGGGATCGCTGGCGGTGCTTGCGTTCTTACTTCAGGGAATGGCGGGCTTCCCCGTATTTTCTGGCGGTACCTTTGGAGTTCTTGCCTTTGTAGGACCACGTGCAGGGTACCTGGTTGGATACCTTGTTGCGGCATGGATCACAGGCTACCTCGCTGAACAGATGCGCGAGCGCACGGTCACCAAAGCCTTTGGAGCAATGACCGTTGGGAACCTCGCAATCTACCTCACAGGCCTTCCTTGGCTTGCCCAGTTTATCGGGTGGAAGTACGCATTCCTCTTAGGGATGCTGCCCTTCCTGCTCGGCGACCTGCTGAAGCTATGTGTCGGAGTAAGAGCGCTCAAGGCGCTGCGATTCTTCCGCGTCTAGCCTTCTATTTCTTGGAGAGGGCCTTAGCTGCGGCTTGACAGGCCTTCTCTGCCGTAGCCGGTGTTTCTGGAGCATACTGGTGCTTTCTGCTTACCTCTTCTTTTCTGAGTTCGGCGCGTGCAGCCCAGTTCTTGACCTTCGTTTTCAGCTGATCTAATTCCGATTTGGGTTCGGCGACTTTTGTCTGGTGAGAAGGGAGCTTTTTTTCAATTTTCATTGTGTTTTTCCTCTATGAAGGGGGTTTTTGTGATTATAGGCGTGAGGAAAATAAATCAAACAAGTTTTTAAGAATTTTCGCGGATCTGGGTGCGAAAGAGCTTGGCGATCTGCTCGAGGGATGTGCTAAAGGAAGCGGGATTTTGGCAGTAGCGCGACTTGGGTAGACGCCCCTCTTTTTCTTGTACTTCTGTACGCAATAGTTTTGCCATCTGTTCTATTGCAACTGTAAATGATTTGCCAGATATTCTTTTCATGATTTCTTTTATATTAAATCTGAAGTTCTAATAATTAAATTATTTTGTCAAGAGCTGTTGTGGACAAGATTTAAAAAATGTCCTAGAATCCCCGTTTATGATGCTCGCTTCTTTTTTCGCGTTCCTCTTGCGATTCGCGCTCTCTCTTCGGTATCGCCTCGAGGTGCGCGGTTTAGAAAATCTCTCAAAGGACACACTCAAGCGTCCGGGCGGCACGCTTTTTCTACCCAATCACCCAGCAGAGATCGATCCGATCCTTTTGGAAGTGATTCTGTGGAGAAAGTTCCAGCCACGCCCACTGGTAGTGGAGCATTTCTATCATCTCAAGGGTTTTAAAGTGTTTCTCGATTGGGTCAAGGCTTTGCCTCTTCCTAATTTCGATGTGTTTGCCAATAAGTGGAGAAAGAAGAGAGTCGATGCGCAATTTCAAGCAATTGCAGAGGAGCTCAAAAAGGGAGGGAATTTTCTCATCTATCCCGCCGGGCGTTTAAAGTTAACGGGGTTGGAGGTAATAGGCGGGGCTTCCTTTGCACATAGTTTGCTCGATACATGCCCTGAAAGCAATGTCGTCTTGGTGCGCACAACAGGTCTTTGGGGAAGTAAGTTTTCTAGAGCACTTACGGGCTCTTCTCCCGATTTTGGCAAGGTGTTTCGAGAGTCTCTTTGGATTCTTCTCAAAAATGCCCTGTTTTTTACGCCGCGCCGCTTAGTGCAGGTGGAATTTGTTCCTGAGCCAGCCGACTTACCTCGGGGTAAGGATCGCCTTACGTTTAACAAGTACTTGGAGAATTGGTACAACCGGTATCCCGATCCCGGTCCCGAATCACCCACTCTTGTCTCTTATGCTTTCTGGAAGGAAGAAAAGCCCACACTTTTTATTCCCGTGCAAGTAAATGGCTCTGTGGAGGAGAAAAAAGTTCCTGAAAAGATATTGAATGAAGTCCTGGTCCAGTTGAAAGAGTTAACAGGCAGACCGATCGAGCACATTGAAAGGAAAAATCATCTTTCGATGGATCTCGGTCTCGACTCGCTCGATATCGCTGAGGTTTATATCTTTCTCGAAGACCGTTATGGAGTCTCTCAGCTCGCGCCGGGAGATTTGCAAACCGTGGAGGACTGTCTCCAGTTTGCTGCAGGCTTAAAAAAGGGAAACGGAAATGGGGTTCCAAGAGAGAGCATTCAAAGATCATGGCCGGAAGAGAAGAGCCGACCCCGGGTGATGCCTCCTTCTGGTAAGACCTTACAAGAGGCGCTTTTACACGCGATTTACCGGATGAAGGGCGCCGCTGCATGTATCGATGCGACATCGGGAGCATTGAGCTATAGGAAACTCCTGCTCGCTGCGTTCCTTCTAGCCAAGCAAGTGGGGTCTTTGCCGGGGAACTATGTAGGCGTGCTGCTTCCCTCTTCTGTGGGGGGATACCTTGCGATTCTATCTGTCCTACTCGCCGGAAAAGTTCCCGTCATGTTGAACTGGACGGTAGGTCTACGCGCTTTAGATCATGCGGCGGACTTAACCCAGCTTCAGGGGGTCATTACTTCATCTAAATTTCTCGATCGCCTTCCCGACGGAGATCTGGGGAAAATTGAAGAAAAACTCCTCTTGTTAGAGGAGATGAAAGAGAAGATTACCTGGAAAGAGAAGCTAGAGGCTTTATGGTTCCTTTTGCTCAGTCCGAAAAAGCAGCTCCAGAAGCTAGGACTGGATCGCCTTTCTGAAAATGATCAAGGGGTCATCTTATTTACAAGCGGGACAGAAACGCTGCCAAAGGGGGTGCCCCTGACGCATGCGAATTTATTGTCGAATCAGCGCGCAGCCCTTGAGGTCGCCCAGTTTCGTGCAGAGGATAGCATCTATGCATGTCTTCCTCCCTTCCACTCCTTTGGCTTTAACGTGACCGGTCTACTGCCTATCTTATCTGGACTTAAGGTCTGCTACGCCCCCGATCCGACCGATGCACACGGCCTTGTCCGCGAAATCGCTCACCTAAAACCGTCTATCTTCGTCTGTGCACCCAGCTTCATTAAGGGGATCTTCCACGTAGCAAAGCCAGAAGAGCTCTCTTCTCTGCGCCTCATCGTCTCCGGTGCGGAGAAGACTCCCCAAGATCTTTTCGACTATGTGCACGCGCATCTTCCCCATGCGGAGCTTTTGGAGGGCTATGGAATCACCGAGTGTAGCCCTGTTGTCAGTGTCGATCGGCCAGGGAAGCCGCATGCGGGGGTGGGAAAGGCAGCGCCCGGCGTGGATCTGATGATGATCGATATGGAGAGTTTAACGCCTCTGCCTGAGGGGAAAGAGGGGGAGATCTGCATCGCAGGTCCGGGTGTCTTTGGGGGGTATTTGGGGATCCAAAAAGACCCTTTCCTGGAGCTTAATGGCAAGCGGTGGTACCGCTCTGGCGATCGGGGCTATCTCGATTCTCGGGGAAATCTCTTCTTATCGGGGCGTCTTAAGCGGTTTATCAAGATCGGGGGCGAGATGGTCAGCCTGGGGGGCTTAGAGGATGAGCTTCTCCGGATTGCCCATGAAAAGAAATGGATCACAGGATCGGAAGAGGGCCCTCCATTAGCGGTCTGCTCTATTGAGAAGGGAAAGGCACAAATTATTTTATTCACCACTTTCAAAATCGGATTGGAGGAGGTGAATGCCGCGTTAAAAGAATGTGGGTATGGGAGGATCGTCAAAATCGCAGAAGTGCGGGTTTTAGAGCAGATTCCCTTGACGGGGACAGGCAAAACCCATTATCGTTCTCTGGAAGAATCGTAAGACTATGTCATCAAAGAAACATTTAAAGTTATTCAATACGGAGAGCCGGGAAAAGGAGGAGATCATCCCTCCCCATGGAAGACCCCTGCGCATCTACACCTGCGGGCCTACCGTTTATAACTTTGCTCATATCGGGAATTTCCGCACCTATGTGTTCGAAGATTTGATGCGGCGGACATTCAAATTTTTTGGTTATAAAGTCGAGCAGGTGATGAACATCACCGATGTCGATGACAAAACGATCAAGGGCGCAATTAGAGAGGGAATTAGCCTTGATAGCTACACGCAGCCTTATACAGAGGCGTTTTTCCAAGATCTAAGGACCCTGAATATCGAGCCTGTGGAGCATTATCCGCGAGCAACGGATTATATCCCAGAAATGATCTCGATCATTCAAAAATTAGAAGAGCGGGGCATTGCCTACCGCGGGCAGGATGGGAGTGTCTACTTTGCCATCGATAAGTTCCCTTCCTATGGACGCCTTTCCCACCTCCACCTCGGAGAGCTTGAGGCAGGGGCTTCTCAGCGGATTGCGAATGATGAATACGATAAGGAAAACATCTCCGATTTCGTCTTATGGAAAGCCTATGATCCTGAGCGCGATGGGATGATCTACTGGGAGAGTCCATTTGGCAAAGGGCGTCCCGGTTGGCATATCGAATGTTCCGCCATGGCGATGAAAATCTTGGGAGAAACGCTCGACATCCATGTGGGTGGTGTCGATAACATCTTCCCCCACCATGAAAACGAGATCGCCCAGTCGGAGGCGTATTCCTGCTGCCGATTTGTCAAGCATTGGCTCCATGCAGAGCACCTGCTTGTCGATCACAAAAAGATGTCTAAGAGTCTCGGAAACTTTTTTACCCTCCGCGACCTAATTGAAAAGGGGTATTCGGGTAGAGAGGTGCGCTACATGCTCCTCCAAGCCCACTACCGCACCCAACTCAACTTTACGATGCATGGAATGGATGGTGCGGTCGCTACGTTAAAGCGTCTTAAGGACTTTGTCCTTCGTCTTCGTCTCATTCGGAAGGAGAAGCTCCACAAGGCAATCGATCTCATCCTCGAAAAAGCACTTCCCGAAACGCCACAGAAAAAGGCGATCTGCGAGAGGATCCTCTGCGATCTGCAGGCGGTGAAGGGGAGGGATATCCTCGAGCCGAGCGTCCTCGACCCGATCCTCAACCGATCTCTTGCTTTCGATAGCAATCGACCTCAACTCGTCAAGAGGATCCTTTCTGAGGTGAAAGAGGAGAAAGAGCGCCTGGTGCTCAAGCCAATTCTGGAAAAGCGGCTTACGCAAAAAGAATCCGCGCCTCTTGTACTTACGAGCTTGATTCGAGATGTGCGCGATGAAAAGGGGAGCGATCTCCTCGATCCTGACCTCATCAAGCCCCTTTTACAGCGGATTCCGATTCAAAAAGGGGAGATGGATCTGATCTTGCACGATATGAAGGTCAAGAAAAGATGCGGTTTTGCCCTTCCCATCCTCCAAAAGTCGATGGATCAATTTATGTGGCACCTTGCCGATGATCTCAACATCTCACCTGCTCTTGCTGCGGTGTTTGACATGGTGCGAGAGATCAATACCCTATGCGATCAGGGGCAGGTGGGGATCTCAGAAGCAGAAGATGTGCTCGATTTCCTGAAAAAGATCGATGAGGTGCTCGGCGTGATTCCGCTTGAAGAAAAAGAGGAGGAGATTTCTCCTGAGCTTGCAAGCGCTCTTGAACGGCGAGAAGAGGCAAGGCGAGCGAAAAACTGGCAAGTTGCCGATGAATGCAGGGCGTTTATCCTCGCAAAGGGGTATCTCATTGAAGACACCGCGCAAGGACCGCGCCTAAAGAAGAAGGGCTCATGAAGAAGCGTTCGATGACAAAAGATGAGATGTTTCTCGTCAAACTCTATGAGCTCGCGACGGCGCAGGGAGACCCTTACGCCGAGTTCGATCGGTTTGCCATTGGGCGCGCGATCGGACAAAACGACCGAGGCGCAAACGTGATTGCCCGCGATCTAGCCCAAGCCAACTTTGTGAAAAAGGGGGATGGGGATGCCGTCTACATCACAGATCACGGCATCCGCCTCGTCAGTCAAATCACTCACCCGGGCGCATGATTGGAAAAAAGAGGACGTCCCGGATCGAGTGAGCTCCCAAGAAGAGCATCACGAACCGATCGACACCCATGCCCATGCCGCCTGTGGGAGGCATGCCTTGGCAAATCGACTCAATGAACTCCTCATCTAAGGGAACCGCTTCCTCATCGCCCGC
>JAFEGI010000004.1:20519-45014 GCA_018240135.1 Verrucomicrobiota bacterium | reverse complement strand
TCGACAAACCGCTCTGCGCGCAGCTTAGGATCGCGGTGGAGTTTGCATAGGGGTGTGGTTTCAATGGGGTGGTCGATGATGTGGTGAGGCTGGATCAGATGCTCTTCCGCGAAGGCTTCGAATAGTAGGGCGATGAGCGCACCGCGCGTTGCTCCCTCCATTTTCTTTGGATCGGTCGTTCCTTTTTCCAAGAGGATCTTTCGCATCCCCGCTTCATCCAAGTTGTCGACGTCGATCTTTCCATAGAGCCGGATGCTCTCTTTCATCGACAGGCGTTTCCAGGGGGTTTTTAGATCGACGATCTGCTCTACCCCGTCTTCTGATTGAAAGGCGAGCGTCGTTTTGCCAAATAGTTTTAGCGCCACCTCTTCAAAGAGATTCTCCGTAAAGACCATCATGTCGTTGTAGTCCCAATAGGCAGCGTAGGTCTCGAGTTCTGTGAATTCAGGGTTGTGGGTCTTATCGAGCCCTTCATTGCGAAAGACCTTTCCTATTTCAAACACTTTGAGGAGTCCGCCGACAATCAGCTTTTTCAGGGGAATCTCCAGCGAGATGCGCAAAAACATCTCTTGGTCTAGGGCATTGAGGTGGGTCGTAAAGGGGCGAGCCTGGGCGCCACCATAGACATTTTGGAGAACGGGCGTTTCCACTTCTGTAAATCCATTCCGTTCAAAATAGGAGCGGATCATCTGCAGGATTCGGGAGCGGAGCTGGAAGGTTTTGACCACATCGGGATGGGCGATCAAATCGAGCCAGCGCTTGCGGTAGCGGACCCCTTTGTCTGCAAGGCCGCTGTGCTTGTCTGGAAGGGGGAGAAGCGATTTGCAAAGGAGAAAGACCCTCTTTGCAAAGAGGGTGAGTTCCCCTTTTTGCGTGTAGAAAAGGTGCCCCTCCACTCCGAGGAAGTCGCCAAGGTCAATTTTTTTCTCCAAAAACTTAAGGGCAGACAGTTCTGCTGAAGGGGTGTACCCGTCTACCTGAGTGAGGTCCCGATTGAACATGACCTGAATGCGGCCCGTTTCATCTTGCAGGTGGGCAAATGCATTTTTCCCCATCGCGCGAAATAGGATGAGGCGCCCGGCAACGGATGTCGCCTCAGTTGTCCCCGCTGCGGCATCCTCACTATGGCCGAGCTCTTTTCCCTCATACTTGCTGAGGAGATTCCCTGCAGTCTCTTGGGGAATAAACTTGGGAGGGTAGGGATCTAGCCCCAAGGAGCGGATCTCCTGGAGCTTCTGGTTACGGGTCTGGAACTCTTCGTACTGGTGGTATTCTGGATGTGTCATAGTAGCCCATTTTATCCCAATTTTGTTCTATCTCGCAATCAGAAAAAAGTCGATAGGGGATCGACATCGATCGCGATCCGAGGGGAACCACCCTGCGGCAGACTTTGTAGGACACTCAGAAGGGGGCCAATCTTTTCCCCTTTAATGAGGAGTTGGAAGCGGAACTGCCCTTTAATCTTCTCATAGCCGCATGGGACAATGGGAAGGAGCTCAAATGTGGGGGGAAGCTTCTGAATGAGCATCGAGCGAATCGACTCTGCAAGGGATACAGTTTGCTTTTGGTCCTGACCGCTGAAGGTCAATTTCACAAGGTGAGTGAAAGGGGGGTAGTGGAAGGCCTTGCGGATCTCAATTTCCTGAGCGTAAAATCCCTCATAATCTTGTTCCTTGGCAAGAGCGATCACGCTGTGGTCGGGAAGGTGGGTTTGGATGAGGACCTCACCGGCAATCGAGCCCCGTCCCGCCCTTCCTGCGACTTGGGTCAGCAGCTGAAAGACCATTTCACTGGCCCTGAAATCGGGGATTTGAAGACTCGAATCGGCATGCAAGACGCCGACGAGTGTCACCGCGGGAAAATGGAGCCCTTTGGCAATCATCTGCGTGCCGATGAGGATATCGGCTTTGCCGGAGCGAAACTGTTGAAAAAGTTGTTCATGACTCCCTTTATGGCGGGTGGTGTCGGCATCGAGGCGCAGAGTGCGGGCCTCGGGGAGAAGTGCGTGCAGGGCGCGCTCGACCATTTCTGTGCCGGCCCCTTTGAACTTGAGCCCCTCTTCGCTGTGACAGGCGGGACAGGTGCGGGGTGGAGGCGCGAGGTGGTAGTCGCAGAGGTGGCAGGCGAGGAGATTGCGGCCTAGGTGGTAGGTGAGGCTGATCTCACAGTGGGGACATTTGAGGGTGTGGCCGCAGGCTGTGCAATTTTGTGAGGTGTGGTATCCTCTCCGATTCAGAAACAGGAGGGTTTGCTCCCCGACTTCGACCCGCTTTTTCATCGCATCGATGAGTGGCTCTGAAAAGAGGGTAAACCCTTTTGCTTTGGCAAATTCTGCGCGCATGTCGACCAGGGTAACGGTGGGCATGTGGGCTTTGTCTGCGCGGTTTTTTAGGCAGCTAAGGGCGTATTTTCCAATCTTAGTGTTGTGATAACTCTCGAGGCTCGGCGTTGCACTGCCTAAGAGGACGGTGGCATTGCAGATTTTCCCCCGCATGATAGCGACATCACGTGCATGATAGAGGGGAGACTCTTCCGACTGTTTATAGGACCCCTCCTGCTCTTCATCGATGAGGATGAGTCCGAGGTTGGGGATGGGGCTAAAAACCGCAGAGCGCGCTCCCAGCACAATCGGGGCTTTGCCCGTGCGGATCTGGTGCCAGGTGTCGTGCCGCTCCCCATGAGAGAGGCGGTAATGGAGCACGGCGATCTTCTCCTGAAACCGACTTTTCATCCGCTCGATTGTTTGAGAAGTGAGGGCGATTTCAGGGACGAGAAAGAGGATCCCTTTACCCAATTTTAAGGCGTGATCGATCGCTTGGAGGTAAACTTCTGTTTTACCGCTTCCTGTGACGCCGTGGAGGAGTCTCACTTCAAAGCGGTTTTCATTTAAGCTTTTGAGAATGGGATGAAGCGCCTCTTCTTGCTCTGAGTTGAGCTGTTTGGGTTTAGTCGGGAAGTACTCTGCGTCATGAAGAGGGGATCTATCGATTGCTGTCTTTTGTGCAGTGAGAATCCCTTTTTTGATGAGGGTATCGATCGGGCTGCGCGAGATCCCCTCTTTTTCCAGAAGGGCGGAGAGAAGGATCCCCTTAGGTGCGCTGAGTAGCACATCGAGCACTTCTGCTTGTTTGGGGGATTTAAGGCGCAGCTCCTCGCACAGCGTGACCAGGGCATTTGCCGAGTGGGCGCTTTTGATCCAGAGCTGCTCTTTCGTGCGCGCTTTGCCTCGGATGCTCGAGGGAAGGAGTGTCTTAAGGACTTTGCGCAACGGGGTCGCGTAGTAATGGGCGACCCATGCAGCGAGTTTAAAAAGCTCAGAAGAAATATAGGGAGCATCAGAGAGCACCTCTTGAATCTCTTGCAGTTTTGCAAAAGGGCTCGTCTCTTTAAGAAGGAGGATCGTCCCTTGCCTTAAGGAGGTGCGCACGGGCACTTTCACCCGCATCCCAGGACTTAAGATCACCCCTTTGGGGATCGCATAGTCAAGAGGCTTGTCAAGCGCATCGTCGAGGATTACTTCGGCAATCGGGAACATAATTCCTTCCAAAGAAGCGCCTTATTCTGAGGGATCTTGTAATCAGAGATGGGTGCGAGGATGAGTAACTTTTGCTTGTAGCGCGCAAGCTCCGGCAGGCGATGCATCGAAGAGGTGGCGATCACCAGTCTAAAGGCGTTTTGTTCAAAGAAAGGATCCCACCTCTTTTGTGTTTCGAGTTTTTCTGCCATGAGGATTTTCGTTTTACCAAGATGCTGATCGATCGCTTTGGCTAGCGTTTTGAGGAATTCTATCGTTTCAAGCGCTGCATCGCAAGCAAGTAGCAACACTTCCACGCCAGGTAGCTTTTCTTGTCCCGCGCTGGCCTGCTGTTTTGCCAGGCTGTCATCGGGAATGCTGTCGACGAGTTTGATTCCAGGAAGGAGCTTTTCAAGCGACTGCTTGAAAGCAGGTTCCGGTTTTGGTTGAGGCTTGGGAGCGGGAGCGATGGGTCGAAGTGGAGGGGGCGGAGCCTCTTCGCGCACCGGCTCTTTAGATACGTGCGCAAAGAAAACCTCCTCTTCCTGAGTTGCAATGAGAGGTTCTCGAGGAAGGAGGGGATCGCGGAGGTAGGCGAGTGTGTCGCGCACTAGGTCATGCATGGATGAGTTCTGTAAGTAACAGTTTTAAATCGGCAATCTGGGAGAAGAAGCCGCGCCGATGATACTGATCGCAGAGTTTTTCTCCCAGGGATTCTATCCCAAGGGGCTCGATCTTTTTTAGGAATTTTACGAGGTGCCCCTTTTTCATCAGCGTGTCGATCGCTTTGTGGTGTTGGATGAGGAAAAAGAGGAGGTTTTCATCTGCATCGCAGGCGAGAATCAGCGGCTCGATTAAGCGATACAGGGTTTTGAGTGCATTTTTGGGGGGATTCTTGAGAACGACTGCGATTTTTTCCGCGTTCTCCTTGTATTCAGGAAAGCTGTGCTGAAGAAGTTTTGCGTGGTCATAGGCTCTGTGTAATGGGCTTTCAGCAATAGCCCAATCGTAGGGGAAGAGGTGGCGCTCTCCACTTGCACTCCGATCGATGGCATCAAAAAGTTCGGTGAGAAGAAATTGGAGGAGCAAAGCGCGGTTATGGCGCTCTGCAATCATCGCGGGGGATCGCATCGATAGGGCAAAGTGCTTTATCATATGGAGCGCTCCTGGCCGGAGTATGACAAATTAAAAGAAGAATTACAAACGGAAATATGACCTATATATACAATTATTTCCCATTCCTATATGCGTCGGGAAAAGGGAGTGGAGATGCGTTGGTTGGCTTTAGCATTGCTTTTCACAAGTGGAATCAGTGCAAAGGAGATGCGGATCGATTGTGAGAAGAAGTGGGGCGAGATCACTTGGGAGGGGATCCATTTCAAGCGCTACCGCCTTCGGGCGCACGATTTCCCCCCAGGAGAGGAGTTTCACCTCTTCATCACCAACTCAGATGGAGAGGAGACGCAAACCTTTCGCTACCTCTGCAATAAAAAGGGGCACCTGATCCCGCAGGAATTGGACCATGTCGTCGGAGATGTCTATGCGATTTGCCCGATGAAAAGAGGGGAGAGACTCCATTTCTACATGGCAACAGAGGATCGAAACCAAGGGTGCACGGCTGCTGTGATCCCTTTTCCCCTCGAGATGGAGTCGAAAAAAGGGGTCAAACTCTCGTTGGAACTAAAGGGACAGCAGGGGAAACAATTTGTCTTAAGGGCAATGGGGCTTAGGCCCTATGAGACGGTGCAGGTCGTCTATAAATATGATGCAGACGAAACGGGTCTAGATGTGACGGTAGGGCAAGAGGGCTCTTTTGAGACGACCCTGATGTTTCCAGAAGATCGAGATGGGGGACCAGCGCGTCTTTTTGTGAGGCGCTCGAAAGAGGAGATCCTCTTCCCCTTCGAGTGGGGAACTCCCGCTCTCAAGGTCATTGGCGCCTGCTGTCTAGAGATCCGCTGAGAAAAGGGAGTCGACGTAGCTCTTTTTATCAAAGGGCTCGAGATCATCTGCCCCTTCGCCCACGCCGATCCAGCGGATCGGAATCCCCAGCTGCTTGTAGATCGAAAGGATAATCCCCCCCTTTGCCGAGCCATCGAGTTTAGAAAGGAGAATTCCCGTAAGGGGTGTGAACTGATGGAACGCCTCCGCTTGATCGAGCGCATTTTGCCCTGTAGTGGCATCGAGTACGAGGAGGGTTTCATGGGGCGCTGAGGGAACCACTTTTGTGCAGATGCGGCGGATTTTTTCGAGCTCTTGCATCAGGTCCGTTTTGTTTTGCAGTCGTCCCGCGGTATCGATCAAAACCACATCAGCTCCTCGCGCTTTTGCTGCTGTCAACGCATCGAAGGCAACTCCGGAGGGATCAGCGCCCGGTTTGGACTGCACGCAGTCGATCCCAAGTCGATTTGCCCAGAGAGTCAGCTGCTCGATCGCCGCAGCCCGGAAAGTGTCGCCTGCGGCCAGAAGCACTTTTTTTCCCTCTTTTTGCAAATGTTTAGCCAGCTTTGCAATGGAGGTGGTCTTTCCGCTTCCATTGACGCCTACGATGAGGATGACAAGGGGTTCTCCCGGCATAGGGGTCTTTGAGGAGGTTTTAGCAGGAGCGCTCAGGATAGAGAGGGCATGATCGTGGAAGATTTTGAGGAGCGCCTCTTTGTCCTGCGTAGGGCGTTTTCTCAGTTCAGAGCGGAGGTGTTCGACAAATGAGCTCGCGCAGGAGGAGCCGAGATCCGCTTCAAAGAGGATCTGCTCGAGCTGCTCATAGGTTTCTTCTGTCCACGGCTTTCCAAAGAGCCCCTGGAGGCGCATCGAGAGGGCCGATCGCGTCTTAGATAACGCGCTTTGTATCTTGCGGAAACTCGATTTTAAAAAGTCAAACATGCGTATAATTTATTGATGGAAATGCGAGTCTAGCACATAAGAAGATTGTACACTAGGAGAGAGGATGAATACGCATGAGTACCAGGCAAAGGAGATCTTAAAGCGCTATGGGATCCCCATCCCCGATTTTGGGGTCGCCTCTAAGACCCACGAGGTAGAGGGCATCATCAAGCATCTGGGTCTCAAAGAGGGCGTGGTGAAGATTCAGGTTCATGCAGGAGGACGCGGCAAGGCAGGGGGAGTCAAATTTGGCAAGACCCCAGAGGAGATCCTCCACCATGCCCAGCATCTCATCGGGATGAAGATGGTGAATAACCAAACGGGGCCTGAAGGGGTGATCGCGCATAAAGTGCTGGTCTCTCGCCCGCTCGACATCCAAAAAGAGTATTACCTGGGCGCGGTGATCGACCGCGACCGCGCGCTTCCGATCCTCATCGCATCACCTGAAGGGGGAATGGATATCGAAGAGGTCGCAGAAAAACACCCCGATAAGATTTTAAAACTCCCCATCGAACTCGATGGGACGCTCCGCACCTTCCGCCAACACATCCTCTGCAATTTTATGGGATGGAAGGGAGAGATGGCCAAAATGGGCGCCCAGATTGCCCAAGGAGTAGCCAAAGCCTTCATCGATACAGATGCATCCCTACTCGAGATCAACCCCCTCGTCTCCGACAAGGCGGGCAAGCTCTGGGCGTTAGATGCTAAACTCTCCGTGGATGACAATGCGCTCTATAGACAGAAGGAGATCGCTTCCTTTTTCGATAAGACACAAGTCTCTCCTAACGAAGTTGCAGCAAAAGAGCACGATCTCGCCTACATTGCCCTCGATGGGAACATCGGCTGTATGGTCAACGGAGCCGGTCTTGCCATGGCGACGATGGATATCATCCAATACAGCGGGGGCAAGCCGGCAAACTTTCTCGATGTCGGTGGGGGGGCTTCGAAAGAAAAAGTCGCCGCAGGATTTAAAATCATTTTAAGCGACCCCAAAGTGCAGGCGATTTTGGTTAACATCTTCGGCGGGATCATGAACTGCGCCGTGCTTGCAGAAGGGATCATTGCAGCGATGCAGGAGATGGGGATCAAAGTGCCCCTTGTCGTCCGGATGGAAGGGACAAATGTCGAACAGGGTAAAGCGCTGCTTGAGAAATCCAAATTGCCAATCATCACAGCGGATGGACTGGCGGAGGCGGCAGCAAAAGTTGTCGCTTGTTTAAAGTAGGGGGATCGCGATGGCCATTTTGATCAATAAAGAGACGCGCGTCATCACGCAGGGGATCTCAGGAAAGGCGGGTAGCTTTCACACGGAACAGGGGATTTTGTACGGCTCCAAATTTGTCGGAGGGGTCACGCCAGGCAAAGGGGGGCAAAAACTGTTTGAGCTCCCGATTTTTGACACGGTCTATGAAGCTAAAAAAGCGGTGCATCCCGACGCGACGCTGATTTTCGTTCCCGCTCCCTATGCGGCAGATGCGATCCTAGAAGCGGAAGATTCGGGAATCCCCCTGATTATATGCATTACGGAAGGGATCCCTGTGCGCGATATGCTCGAGGTGAGTCGCGTGATGCGCTCGAGCAAAAGAAGCCGCCTCATCGGACCGAACTGCCCTGGTGTCATTACACCAGGAGAGTGCAAGATCGGCATCATGCCCGGTTATATCCACAAGCGAGGTAAAATTGGGATCGTGTCCCGCTCGGGCACACTGACGTACGAAGCAGTATGGCAAACCACGATTTTAGGTCTGGGCCAGACCACCTGCGTCGGGATTGGAGGCGATCCGCTCAATGGAACGAACTTCATTGATGTCCTCAAGCTCTTCCAAAACGACCCGGAAACGGAAGGCATCCTCCTGATTGGAGAGATCGGGGGCAATGCAGAGGAAGAAGCAGCCGAATGGATCAAACACCATTGCACAAAACCGGTTGCCTGTTTCATCGCAGGTGTGACAGCGCCGCCAGGGCGCCGTATGGGGCATGCGGGTGCAATCATTTCTGGTGGAAAAGGGACTGCAAAAAGTAAAATGGAAGCCCTCAGAGCAGCGGGCGCGCTCGTTGCAGAATCCCCTGCAATCATGGGAGAAACAATGGCTCATGCACTCAAGAGGCAACGCTGATGCTCCACTTTAGGTCCCGTATTCCCATCACGATCTACCCTCTATTTTGGATCTTTGCCGCGCTGATTGGATTTCTCAATAGCGGGACGCTCATTGGCACACTAGTTTGGGTTGCCATCATTCTCGTCTCTGTGCTCTTTCACGAGATGGGACATGCGCTGACTGCCTCTTTGTTCGGTCAAAAGCCGCGCATTGAACTCGTCGCACTCGGTGGGCTGACCTATCACGATGGGCAAAGACTTCCCCTATGGAAGCAGTTCTTTATCGTTTTTGATGGGCCCCTCTTTGGCTTTATCCTCTACCTTGCAGCCTCTGCCCTTACCCATGTTCCTGCTCTCTCCAAGGGGATGCCGTTTTCGATCTTATCGCTTGCAGCGATGGTCAATCTCTTTTGGACGATCATCAACCTGCTTCCCGTCATGCCACTGGACGGAGGACAGCTCCTTCGAATTGTTCTCGAAAAACTCTTTGGCGTGAAAGGCCTTCGCTATACGCTGATTGCAGGTCTGCTCATTGCCATCGGGATCGCCCTTTTCTTCTTTGTCACCAAATTTTTTCTCGTCGGCGCTCTCTTTTCTCTTCTCGCTTACCAGAGTTTTGATTCGCTGCGTCGAACCCGCCACCTCACAGAGAGCGACCGAGATGATCGCTTGCAGGGCTTTCTAGAGCAGGTAGAGGCGCTCATGCAAGAGGGAAAGAAAGAGGAAGCGCTCCACCTTTGTGAGACGATTCGCGCCCAAGCCAAAAAAGGGATGATCTACGAGCTTGCAACCCAGTACCTCGCTTTTCTCCTCTATGAAAAAGGGGATGTGAAGCAGGCGTATGAACTTCTTCGCGGGATGCGGCAGGATCTTGCGGGCGATGCGCTCTGTCTGCTCCACCGCGTTGCCTTCGAGCAAAAGGATTTTCCCCTTGTCATCGAGATTGGGGGAGCCTGTTTTCAGATACTCCCTTCTCCAGAAATTGCCGTGCGCAATGCGCTCGCCCATGCACACCTCGCCGAGGTAGTGCCGACGGTCGGTTGGATTCAGACTGCAGTGGATGAGGGACTTGTCAATGTGCAAGAGGTGCTAGCGGACCCCCGTTTTGATGCGATCCGCAGCGACCCAGCATTTCAGAAACTTAGCGCCGATTTTTCTTCTTAGAAAAGGCTGAGTAGCCTCCAAGAACAACGCCTGCAATACCTGCAATGGTGCACCACATTGCGATGTTCTCATACTTTGCAGTGAGCTCATCTACCTTTCCAGAGATGATTTTCCCAGCAATGTTGCCATATGTATTGCCAGCATACTGATTCGTCTTGCTGGTTACATGCTCTTTGGCTTGCGCTACCTGGGATCGTATATAAAAGGAAGCTCCTAGCAAGACCAAACCGATAATAAAAACAATCATCCCGCCTTTGCGTGACATTTTCATGTAATTCTCCTTGTGGATACAATGTTCCCTATATCGGAACCACCATTTCATCACAAGAGCACCCTATATTTTTCTTTTCTTTTATCAAAACTGCTTGTAGGCTCAAGTGTCTTACGGAGGAATTCCTATGCTCTCAAGATGCATCTATCCGCTTGCCGCACTCTCTCTCATTTGCTTTTCTGTTCATGCAGAAGATATCGCCTACGACGAACAAGGCTTAGTCGAAGATTTCGAAGAAGATGTCATCGAAACCCCCGCGCCCAAAAAACTCAAGCCCCAATACGCCGGTGCAAGGCGCGCTCCTCCCAAGGCAACAACGGCTGAAAAGAAAACGACACGCCCTCCTAAAAATAAGTGGTTCTCGAGCAAGACCCATCCCAAGTTGGAAAAGAAAAAGATCGCTCACGTAGAAGAGGAGACCTTGCTTGCTGAGGAGCCTCCCTACTACAGCAGATCAGGTAGACGCGTGGAAGAGATCGCTGCAGCAGAGGCGCCTACACTCACAGAGGGAGAGCGCTATCCCCAGGCGGGCTTCCAGGCGCCCCATGGCCATGTCTTCCTCACTGGCGAGTGGCTCTTTTGGACGACGCGCCAAGGGGGCATGGAGTACGCAACCGCGCGCGCATCCACTTCCCCTGGAGTCTTTACACACGCTGTCTCAAGAAAAGTCAACTTCGATTACCAGTCGGGATTTCGCGTCGGGCTTGGCGTGCATTTGCCCCAAGACCGCTGGGATATCTATGCAAACTACACCGATTTTCGACCCGATCACTCGAGCAATACGGAAGGCTCTGTCTTCCCCCTCCTCCTTTACCAAGGGCAGTTTTCTACATCTAATGTCACAGACGCAAGCGCCGAGTGGCACATCGCTTTCCAAAACCTGGAAGTTGAGATCGGCAGGGCGTATTACATCGGCAAGTCCCTCTCGTTCCGCCCCCATATCGGCTTTAAAGGCGCTTGGATCGACCAGCGCGCCCATTTTGAGTATCAAGGTGGAGATGTCCCTGCAGGTGGAAAGTACCATGTCAAAACGAAAAATGATTTCAAAGGGGCAGGGCCGCGCATCGGTCTTGAATCGGAGTGGCATCTCGGATGTGGCTTCAGCCTCTTTGGGAATATGGCCGCAGCGCTCATCCTCGGGCAATTTAATCTGAAACAGGATCAGAAGCAGCAGGGGATTGATGTCATCGAGATGCACACGGTCCTCAATCTAGCAGCCCCCACCGTGCAACTGGTGGCAGGACTCGAGTGGGACCGCAATTTCTACCACGACCGCTGCCACTTTGGCATTGGAGCGGGCTTTGAGGCCCAGTACTGGTGGAGACAAAACCAGATGGAGCGCTTTACAGACTCGACTCAGCCGATCTACGTCCGCACATCTGAGGACCTGTCTCTCTATGGATTGACGCTTAGAGCGCGTGTCGATTTTTAGGATTCGATAGCGTAGAATCTTTTCACTCCTGCAGCGCCAGAAAAGAGGTTGGAGTAGTGGAAATGGACTTGGAAGCCAGATTCAGTACTTGTAAGAGATGGTCGGTACTTATCTACTTGATCGGAGGTTAGGGAAAAGTTTCTCAAATCGGTGTCATAAAATAGTGGTTTTGAGTGGATAATGCGATGGAAAACGATTGCCGTGAGAAGCTCTGCGGTAGAAGGAACCTCATATCCCAGCTTTCGAACAAGCTGATCTCTCTCCTCGGGAGTCTTGTCTGCGCTATAGCAAAGAAGTGAGTTGGAAATCACCATTACATAGGCTCGCTCCGTTTCCGCAGGGCTAATTCGATCCATGAACCCTTCAACATCATATTCTTTTATACCCGCGCTCTTTGCAATTGCGCGCATCTTGGATAAAGAATGACCCTTAGGGATGAAAATGACCGACACACCCTCATCATCTTCCACATGATTTACTAAATCTGAAACTGCATCCCTTATGGGCGTGCTACCTTGCAATTCTCGTGATTTTAGATCCTTAAAACTCAGGTCATGCCCTTCTAAGTCGACATGCTCTTCCCATATGGATGGACTGATAACTGTACATCTGTCCCATGTCACTCCCTGCGAGATAGTCGATGTGCTCATATATCCCTCATTTTTTAAATATTCTCAACTTGGCGAATGTTATGCAATTTTCATGCATTTTATGCAATCAACCAAGTTGCCCTTTTGGATAAATTTCCGATAGAACAGGTTGTTATTAGATGACAATTGTGAGGAGTTCGGCCCAGGCGGTGGTGAAGCGGGAGGAGGTGTTTTTCCCCTTAGCGCGCCAGCTTTGGCAAAGTCCCTCCGCGGCAAGGCGCAGGGTGCTGCGTCCATAGCGGTTGTTGATGTCGTCTAGGACTTGCATCGCGCGGGTTTGGTGCGGGCTCGGGCGTTTAGCAAAAAGATCCATTTGGACAGGGCCCTTCGGGACGAATCCACCGAGGGTGATGCCGACTTTTTTGTAGAGATAGCCGGGGCGGTAGATCTGGGTCAGCGCTTCTTTGGCTTTAGAGATGAGCTCGGGGGTGAAAGTGGTAGGCTCTATGAGGGTAAGGGTGGCGCTGTTGATGTAGCTCTTTTCGATGTAGGGGGAGGTCATCACGAAGACGGAGAGGAAGGAGGGGGCAAGTTCCTCTTCGCGGAGGCGCTCTGCTGCCGTTGCCGTGTAGGAGGCGAGCGCTTCAGAGAGTTCCTCGAGCTCTGTGATGCGTTTGGCAAAGGAGCGGGAGCAGGTAATCGATTTACGAGGGGTGGGGAGATCGGAGAGGGGAAGGCAGGAGATGCCGCGCAGCTCCCAGACAGTGCGTAGGAGTGTGAGGGAAAAGTGCTTGCGGATCCAGGTGTCCTCTTTTTGGATCAGTGCGTAGGTCGTGTGGATCCCCTCCTTTGCAAGAGAGGTGGTTAGGTTGCGCCCAATGCCCCAAATCTCCTGGACGGGGAGCTTTTTGAGAGTGGTTTCGATCTGCTCTTGGGTAGAGAAGGAGAAGATGCCACTTCCTTTTTTTGCGATGTCATTTGCGACCTTGGCAAGGGTTTTTGTCGAGCCGATGCCAACGGAGACGGGGATGCCGGTCCACTTGAGAACGGTCGCTTTTATCTCCTGAGCCAAGGAAAGGGGATCTGGTGTATCGATCTCTAAAAAGGCTTCGTCGATCGAGTATTCTTCCATCTCAGGGGAAAAGCGGGAGAGGGTGTGCATCACGCGCTGGGAGAGGTCTCCATAGAGGGTGAAGTTGGAAGAGAGGACATGGACTTTCTCTCTTTTAAATTGCTCAGCGTATTGATAGAGGGGAGCGCCCATTGGGATCCCGAGGGCTTTGGCTTCTTTGGAACGAGCTACGACAGTGCCATCGTTGTTTGAGAGAACGACGACAGGGCGGTTTTGCAGCTTGGGGTTAAAGAGCTGCTCACAGGAGACGTAGAATTGATTGCAGTCGATCAAAAAGAACAGTTTCACACGGCCTTATGAATCACATAAGTCACGACGCCCCATACCTGGAAGTCGCTCCCCTCTTGTAAGTGGAGGATAGGGTATGCGGGATTTTCTGGAACTAGGCAAATGTGCTCTTTTTCCACGCGTAGGCGCTTCACCGTGAACTCTCCATTGACTACAGCGACGACGATCTTGCCGTGGGTGGCTTCAAGAGAACGGTCTACGACAAGAATATCCCCTGAGGAAATTCCTGCACCTTGCATTGAGTCGCCGACGACGCGGACAAAGAAGGTCGCAGCAGGATGGGTCACCATGAGCTGGTTGAGATCGAGAGCTTTATCGAGATCATTTTCTGCAGGCGAGGGGAACCCTGCGGAGATTTTTGCGTGAAAAAGGGGAAGGGGGAGGGGCTCTCCCACTTCCGCTTGGAAAATCTCCATATTACTCCAGCTTGATGGAGTAGAAACGGGTCGCATTCCCTTGGCGCACAAGGAGGAGGATCCTCTTATTTTCCGCTTGGCCTAGCGCCTCATTGAACTCCTCGACAGTGGTCACCTTTTTGTGGTTGACGGCCTGAATCAAAAAGCCAGGGCGGAGGCCGCCGAGAGCGGCTGCAGAGCCCGGCTTGATCTTTGTGATAACAACTCCTTCTTCTTTCTGGGTGTAGCCGAGTTGCTTTGCCAGATCAGGCGTGAGGTTGTCGATTTCCATTCCGAGCTTTTGGATCAGGCTGCCCGCTGCGCCCGCTTGTCCCGATGCGGTGCCGAGTGTCGCGGTAATGGTGAGGATCTCTCCTTTGCGGTTGACCTTCAGAGTGATGGTCGATCCAGGGTTCATCAGGGAGATCTCATTGCGGAAGGTCTGCAGCGATTTGATCGAATTTTTGTTGTACTCGAGGATGATATCCCCTTGCTTGAGGCCTGCCTTTTCCGCAGGAGAGTCTTTGACGACTTCAGAGACAAGGGCGCCCTCGGGTCTGGGTAGATTGAAGGCATCGGCGATATCCTTGTCGACAGGTTGCAACGAAACCCCGAGGAAGCCGCGTGTGACCGAGCCGCTGGCGATGATCTGGTCCATGATATTCTTTGCCATAATGCTCGGAATCGCAAAGCCGATTCCCATGTAGCCCCCGCTTCGCGAGACGATAGCCGTGTTAATGCCGATCACGTTGCCTTGAAGATCGAGCAGCGGGCCACCCGAATTGCCCGGATTGATTGCTGCGTCAGTTTGGATAAAGTCTTCGAAATCGGTGATGCGCAGGTTTTGTCTTCCCTTTGCACTTATGATTCCGACCGTGACGGAGGCTTCGAGCTGAAAGGGGCTACCAATGGCGATGACCCACTCGCCGATATCGATCTCATCGGAGTTGCCAAGAGTGAGGAAGGGGAAGTCCTTCCCTTCGACCTTAACAACCGCGATGTCAGTTTGGGTGTCGATGCCGACAACCGTGGCATCCATCTCTCTTCCATCGTTGAGAACCGCTGTGATCTTATCGGCACCTTTGACGACGTGGGCATTGGTGAGGGCATAGCCATCTGCGGAGACGAAAAAGCCAGAGCCTTGGCTCATCTGGGGAGCGGGCTTTTGGGGCTGACCGCCGCGATAAGGAGAGCCGAAGAACCGATTGAAGAAGTCATCGCCGAAGCTGTCATAGGGGCTTTGGTAGCTATAGGGGGAGGGCTCTTGGTCGGGTATGGAGCTTTCGACTTTGAGGAAGAGAACAGCGGGGGTGGATTTTTTTGCAACCGCTGTGAAGGCTTTGGAAGTTTGCTCAGGGGAGCATGTGCAGGTTCCATTATTTCCCGCTTGAGCAAACACCTGAGGCGCAGCGAGGAGCGCTGTGCAACTGAGGGCAATGAGAGGAAATCGCGTCATAGGTTTTACTCCTGATTAGGAGCCAGATTATAGCGAAGGGGGTGCAATTGTGCAAGTGAACTAAATGGTGAAGATGGGCAGGTTGCCCCCTTCTTTTTCCAACAGATCTTTTCCTGCAAATGCGATCTCGATAGCGCTCTCTCGCTTCGGTTTGAGCTCTGCCATAATCACATGCTGGACAGCTTCTGGAGTGAGGGAGAGGAGGCGATCGCGGAAGCTCTGGCGCATTTCTCGATGTCTGCCGTCGCGTAGCCAGCTGTAGGCTGTGGCGCCGCGACTTCCTGGAGAGATTGGGACGTCGATTTGTTGGATGATCCCGAGTTTTGCCTCCTCGAGATCCTGATCGGAAACGGGTTTAGTGCTGAGCTGATCGATCGCATCCCAAAAGGTTTGAAACGTTTTGGCGATATGGGGATCGCGGTAGGAGTGCAGGGAGAAGTACCCCATCTGGGTGCTAAAGGTCGCTCCACATCCATAGGCGCCACCTCTTTCCCGAATTTCTCTGTGGAGGATCTTGTTATCGAGAAGCAGTGAGGCAACAGTGAGCGCAGGTGCGTGGGGGTGGATGTAACTGATCGTTTTAAACGCGGCGACATTAAAGGCAACTTGCGAGGCGATTGTTCTCCCTTGGGAGAGCACCGTATGGGGGGGATAGGCAATGTTCCATGGGGTAAATGGGCGTCCTTTGGGGAGATCGCCGATCTGGAAGAACTCTTTTGCCTCTAGCTCTTCAAAGAACGCTTTATCGCAGGTTAAAACGAGATGGGGCTCATGGAAAGTGAAGAGGCGCTCTTTGAGATCGAGGAGCTTGTCGACAAGAGGTCCGATATCTTTTGAAAGCGCTTCGATCTGTTTGTAGTAGGTCAGGCCGTTCCAGCATTCAGAGACGTAGGCCGCGGAAGAAAAACCGCAAATTGCGAGGTGAGAGGCGTAGCGGAGGGCATTGCGACTGAGGCGATTTTGCTGGGCGCTGCGGAGCTGCTGGATCCATCCCTCGATCCGTTTTTTCTCATCGAATCTAGGTTTTAAGAGCGTATCGCGCATCAGGGCGAAGAGTTTGTCCGCCTTCCGATAGAGCGCCTTGCCGCGCAGGGTAAAAGAGGGCCGTCCCGTCTTGGGGTCGCTCACTTGGAGGTGGAGGGCACAGGATGCTCCAATTCCCCCTGTGTGCGCATGGATGTAATCGAGGTTTTCCTCATAAGAGCGCTCCCCACTTCCCACTTCTGTGAGGAGATTGCAAAGGAGTTGAACGTAGGGTAAATCCTCTTCGGGGATATCGGGGAGATCAAATAGGAGGTTTGCATAGAGGATATGGTTGGTAAAGCAGTCGTGATGGTAAACAGTGAGCCCATTTGCCGCATGCTTCTTGAGGGGAAAATCGCGCGCAAGGGGATGGACATCGTCTAGTGTGACCTTAGGGAGGCAGTCGAGGGATTGCTCCTCTGTCTGTTTTTGGTAGGCGGCGAGATCCTCCGTTTGCCTTTGGATTTGGACCCGCTCTTCATTTGTCAGTTCCCGGTGTCGTTTTTCAAGAAGGGCCGTCTCTTCTTTTAGCTCTTCAGAAGAGAGGTGGGGATCGGGGTGCATGACAAGGCGCACCGCATGGGGGTTGTCGAGTAAGTGCGTTTGAATGAGGTCGGTGAGATAGGTCGGATCTTTGACTTTGAGCAGGAGCTTTTCAAAGAGGGTTTGAACCTGAAGGGCATTTTCTGGACTGGCGCCATGCTGTTTCGCCAAGGCGGAGCGCATGAAAAGAGTGAGCCCGTAAGGGGAGTGATCGCCCGTGATTTCAAGCCTCGAGAACTCGAGTTGATGGAGAGCCGCATCGATTAAATGCTCGGGAATCCCCGTTCTCACAATGTGGGTTAATACCTCGCGGAGTTTTTTTTCGAGCAGATCGACATTCTTACCATCGCACCCTTTGCAGACGATTGCATAGGGCACCTCTGTCATCTCGCTATCCATGTAGGACTCTGCTTGAACGCATAGCTTCGATTCGATGAGTTCCTTTTTGAGAGGGGAGGCATCTGTTTCCATCAAAACAGAATCGAGAATGCTCAACGCTAAAACCTCTTCCTGATTTTTGAGCGGAGTGGTGAGAAAGCCAAAGCAGATGAGGGTGCGAGAAGCGGTCTCCTCTCCTTCAGCAATCGGATAGCGCATCTCTTTTCTTTTAGGAGAGGAAAAGCGGCGCTGGAGGGGGATTTCTGGCAAAGGAGGGGCCTTTGGCACATTGTGGAGCGCTTTTTCAGCGAGGACGTCGAGGTGTTTTTTCAGAGGCAAGTTGCCGTAAAAGAAATAGAGGCAGCGGCTCGGATGGTAATAAGTCTCATGGAAGGCGATGAGCTCTGCGTAGCTTAAAGAGGGGATCTCTTGCGGATCACCTCCCGAGTTATATGCATAGGTAAGATCGGGAACGAGCTCTGCCATGAGCGCGTGCCACATCCGGTTATCTGCAGAGGCGAGGCTTCCCTTCATCTCATTAAAGACGATCCCCTTGATCTGTAAGGGGGATTTGGAATCTTTAGGATCGAGGAATTCGAGCCTGTGCCCTTCTTGCAAAAAGCTCATGCGGCTCAGCTGCGGGTGGAAGACGGCATCGATGTAGACATCGAGGAGGTTATAAAAGTCCTTTTCTACCTGAGATGCCGCAGGATAACAGGTGAAATCAGAGCCCGTCAGGGCATTCATGAAGGTATTGAGACTCCGCCGGCTCATTGCGAAGAAGGGGTCTTTTACGGGAAATTTGCGCGATCCACAGAGAACGGTGTGTTCGAGAATATGTGCAACTCCATTCGAGCTAGAGGGAAGGGTCTCAAAGGAGAGGCAGAAGAGGTTTTCCGGATCATCACTGGCGATATGCATCACCTGAGCGCCTGTCGGCACGTGCTCGATTTCTCGGAGAATTCCGTTGATCTCAGGAATAGGAAGGAACTTGGTAACGATAAAATCGCCGTAGCGCTCGCCAACCGCGTTCAAAAAATGGGAGGACAAAACCATGGTCCCGCCATTCTAGTGCAGTAAACCGATTTTGCCAAGCGCCTTTTCTACTCGCTGATGGCGAGGCCAAGGGCTTTAAAGAATCGATACCCCTCGTCAAATGCGTGATGTTCTCCCCACTGAAAATCTCCCGTCTCAGGGCAGCCCGCCAATTCCCATACTTTCCCAAACACCTTATTTTTGGTATTGGTGTCCAGGATCTGATGGAATAAGGAGCGAATCTGATCGTTGGTCTCTAACATCTGCATAAGTTCACTTGCGAACTGGGGAAATTGTTCGCACCACTGCTCCAATGATTCCTCTGACCCTCTCAGTGATATTCGATTCCATATTGCAAGATTCCCATAGAGATCTTTCAGCGCATCAACATAAGCTAATGGATCAGCATTGGACTGCTGGTTTGCGGTGTTCAATCCGAAAAAGAGCATTGCCCTAATTTGGGGAATGGATGATGCAAGATGAAGGGGTATGGATATTGAATTTTCTCTAGAAGCAGTTGGTATTTTTAGAGTGATGGATTCTAATCGATCAGAATCTAGCTGTGCTAATCTGCATGTTCCTGTGGCGGACATAATAAGCGATTTGAGAGGCGTCGCCAGTAAATGGACTCTAATGAGGTTAATGGGGTGTTTAAAAGTATTCAATGATGTCAGTGGATTACTAGAGAGATGAAGGTCTAGAAGGGAGTCAGGCAGTTTGTCGGTTGAAAACGATTGGATCTTGTTAGAGGTAAGCCAAAGACTCTGAAGTTTTGGAGGTAGATGAGAGCTGTACGCAGATGTGAGGGAGGCTCTTGATACCATTAAGATACTAAGGCCCAAAAAATACTTGCGCAATTCAGGCGGCAAAATGCTGAGATGGGGAATATCTAAATGCAGCTTACGTATTTTACCGATCTGCTCTGCGTTTGTATGAAGATAGCTCCGGATCTTAGAAGCCCTTATAGAAACAGAATCTCCAGGAAGTATACCGCAAGCTTCTTGATTTAACCCAGGAATGTCATGATTATTAAGAAAACAGCAAAGAGCGGGGTCGAACTTTCTTTGCAGCTCGTGTTCTATCGGAAGAAAGTCTTCACGGGAGGTTGGGAGGATTCCTGAAAAGCTGCCACCAAATTCCGTTAGGTATGAGTATAGTCTAGTGAATTTTTGCTCTACATTTAGACCTGGTTGCTTTTCAATCTCTTTGGCTTCATCCAGAATCCAGCGGATTTCTTCAGGATTAGGATCCTCAAGGAGAGCTTTCCACTGATCTGCTAGCCCCAGTGAGAGGGACCTCGACATTAGGCTTGGGGAATTGTCCTGTTGTTTAATAGATAAACATCTTAGGAAGTGGCGCATAGATTCTTTCTCGCTAGGGCTCGCGGTGTTGCCTTGTGCAATACAAGCTGCAAAGATCCCGGAGAGCACGCATGCGGATGGGGCAGTGTCAGCAGTGCCAGTAAAGAATTCCGTTACAGGATTAGACTCGGAAGGGTTTCTCTGCGTTATAGAAGACATTGTATTTCCTTAAAATTAAGTTGTTATTACTATATTATATTGAAATGTTAATATAAATGCAATTATTTGTTTAACTGATAGAGATTAATCATTTAAGTAATTGAGTATTAGGATGTTATCTAGGAATTGGCTCAGTCGCAGTCTCTTGGAGACTGTCGTCGAAATTAGCTTCTGTCGATTTTCGGGTTCTTTTGAGCCTCTTTTCCACTGGATTTCGGGGGTCAATATCAAACTAGCGTATATAGACCCCCGAAATTCAGTGGAAAAGAGGCCAAAATAATCCCGAAAATCGACGAAGCCTAATTCCGACGATAGTCTCTTAGACCTATCTTTATATAACGGGGCATGTTATGCTCCTTCCACGATTCACCACAAATGTAGATGTAAAGATGTCTTTTAAAGATTTGATTTCCGAGCCGGCGATCCTGCAAGCGATTGAAGATTCTGGCTATACGATGCCCACCCCGATTCAAAGCGCAGCAATCCCCATGGTTTTATCTGGGGCTGATCTCCGCGCTTCTGCGCAAACAGGTACCGGTAAGACCGCTGCCTTTATCCTTCCTGCTCTATGCAGATTAACCAAACCCTCTACGCTTCCTGGCAAAGGTCCGCGCGTCCTGGTTCTCGTTCCTACAAGAGAGCTGGCGATGCAAGTGGCTGCGGAAGCGGCAAAATACAGCAAGCGGATGCCGCGCGTGAGAACGATCTGTATCTATGGAGGCGCTCCCTACCATATGCAGTACAGAGATCTTTCCCGACCTGTCGAAATTCTCGTTGCAACCCCAGGCAGATTGATCGACCACCTCGAGAGAGGAAAAGTCGACCTCTCTAGAGTCGAAATGCTCATCTTGGATGAGGCAGATCGGATGCTCGACATGGGATTCATCGATCCCGTCGAACAAATTGCAGCGGCAACTCCTAAAAACCGCCAGACACTGATGTTCTCCGCAACTCTTAAAGGAAGCGTGATGAACCTGTCTAAGCGCCTGCTCAACGACCCGAAAGAGGTCGCAGTGGCAGCGGAACTGACGCGCCACGATCACATCGAGCAGCGGATCCATGCAGTGGATAGCATTGAGCACAAAAACCGCCTGCTCAATCACATTTTAACAGAATTTGAGATCGATCAAGCGATCATCTTCACTGCGACTAAGTTCCATGCAGACCGCCTAGTCGATGAATTGATCGATCAAGGCCACCATGCAGCAGCGCTCCATGGAGATATGAACCAGAGACAAAGAACGCGGACGATCCAAAGACTCCGCTCAAAAGAAGTGCAATTCCTCGTTGCAACTGATGTCGCAGCCCGTGGAATCGACATCCAGAGCATTACCCATGTGATCAACTTTGACCTTCCGATGTGCGCAGAAGACTACGTCCACCGGATTGGAAGAACAGGAAGAGCTGGGGCTACTGGGATGGCACTCTCGTTTGTGTCGCACAGAGATCGCCCTCTTCTCAAGAGGATCGAGCAGTTTACAGGGCAAAAGCTGACTTCACATGTGATTCCAGGGATGGAGCCTCAGAGTAAAGTGGCAGCGCCTGCTGCTCCTAAGCGCTACAAGCGCCCAGGAAATGACCAAAGACGGGATCGAGGCCGCAGAGAACGGAGTGATTTGAGCCGCTTAGGTCCTGGCGAGGGACGTCGCGACGGTAAGTTCCGCCCTCAGTTCAAATCCCGCCGTTTCCCGAGCAAATCGCGCTAGACTCCGCTTCAAAGAGGGTGTGACCCGCCCTCTTCTATAACTCTTTTAAGAGACTGTGTGTTTTAAAAGCAGCGCAGCCTAGGTTTGTAGACAGGCTCTATGATGGGAGACTTCTTTTCGTCTCTTTTGAGAAAAAGAGCGCTCTGCAGATTCCAGATAAATCTCATCCAGTCTTCCCCGCTCTTTTAGGTAGGATGCGATTTGTGATTGTATCTCTTGCTCATTAGGCATCGGACTTTTGTTTGGTGGGTGACCCCATTCAATTGCCTTTTCATAAGCGATACGCGCTCTATCTGGGTGCGTCACCTGGTTGATGTTGGCAAGAACCATCAATTCGCATGAAGAGATTGCGTGCTCGAATCGATAATTGAAAATCTCTTCCGCCTTTGGACAGGTTCCCATCGATTTATTGTAGTGGCGGTATAGATGTTTTTCTATTTCATCGCCTGATCGTGCTATCTGTAGGAGCAGGTTAAAGATCTCAGAGTTGCGGCGGCTATGTGTATTGAATAAAAAGTTGATTGCCCATTTGCATAGAGGGGGCGCCCCATCTTTTGCAAAGTCACATACCCAGTCAAATAGAGTATCGCTTGTTGCATCTGGGATCCCTGGAGCATCGATCCACTGAGTTAAAAAATCGAATGCGGCTCGCTCTCCGCTGGCAGCAGCAGCTCGCATGGGTTGTAACAAGGCTATCTGACGCTCCGAGGAGTCATTGAACAAGTAGATCCACGTTGCTAGCCGCTTTCTTGCAGTGGCTTTCTCTTCCCCAGCTGCTGCTTTTAAAAAGTGCTCAGATAGGGTGGAGAACACATCGAATGCAATTTTCTCAGTAGCAAGGAGCCTAACTAAAGCTAAAGACCCGGTTTTTTTCAAGATAGCGTATTTGACATCGGGGTAAATAGAAGGATCTGGTGGGGAAAGACGGCTTGCCAATTCGTCAGCTGCAGATAGGTCGTTATGCTCTGCTACCTGCGATAAAAGAGTGTAAATCGAATTAAGTGTCATAAGTTTGCAAAGCCTGAGGATCGTATCCAGTCAAGGGTGTCTTCAATTTTTTTGCAAAGCAAGTCGCTTTCTTTCTGGGCAGATTCGTGCCTAGTTGCCTGCAGGTAAAACTCATCAATGCGTTTTGTATGCGAAGCGCGGATTCGACTCCGATTTTCGTATTCTCGCTTCATGTCTGTGTCGAGCGAATCGCACTCCTTTATGGCTTCTTTGGGTAAATCCGCTCTATCCCCCTTTAAGTAGCGTAGATACCTTATTGCTCCTGGATGTTCCTTTTCCGCTGCCCTTTCATAGAGCGCGCGAGCGCGATCTGGGTTGCTGATGTGAGTATCTGTAGCAAGGCTCATCATTGCCTGTGGGTCAGGACAGGCATCGCTCCATTGAAATAGATGGTGAAAAATCGCATCGGTCTGCGGGCAGGTTCCTGATGATGCTCCGTACTGATTAATGAAGAACTGTAGCAATTTTTGTCTTAGCTCGGGTGGAGTATTCTCGCTTTCTATTAGTTTGAGAAACTGGGTCATGACATCTGATAGACGTCTGCTATGTGAACTCTCTAAAAATTTTAAAGCTTGCTCATTGAGAGGAGATGTAAAATCTTCCGATAGGGAACATACCCAGCAAAATAGCGCATCGCTTGTCGATTGTGGAATCTCCTTAGCATCAATCCAGCTAGTTACAAATTCAAATGCCTCTTTGTCCCCTTTTTCAGCTTCTATTTTCTTTGGATTTAATAGAGTGAGCTGCTTTTCGGTCGAGTCTTTGAAAAAGTATATCCATGCTTTTAAACGACCGATGGCTTCATCTTTCTTTTCAGGATCTGTTATTTTGCTGCAATCGTCACATGTTTTAGCAAGTATTTCAAATGCAATTTTCTTCGTAGTAAGGAGCACGACTAAAGTCTGGGAGCCAATGAAATCGCACAGCGCGTTAGAGACTTCTCCGTAGCGGGGGTGCTCTGTCGAAGATAGGATTTGGGTTAATTCATCAATCGCTGATGCATCATGGTACCACGCCACTTGCTTGCATATGTCCAGATTTCGAATATTTACAATAGGCATTTTCCCCCCCTTTTGTTGGGAGGGAATGGTAGAAGAGGTAGGGCTTTTAGATCAAGGGGATTGGGATACTCGCCCCAAGGCGAGTATCCCAAGTCGTTTTTCTACCAAGTGAGAGCGCCAGAAGACTGGTACTCGTTAACTCTGGTTTCAAAGAAATTTTTCTCCTTGCCGAGGTCAATGGTTTCACTCATCCAAGGGAAGGGGTTCTTCGAGCGGTAGATCGCCTTTAGGCCGATTCTCTCGAGTCTTCTATCTGCAATGTGTTGCACATATTCGCGGAACATCGGTGCGGTAAGTCCCAAGATTCCACGCGGCAGGCAGTCTGCAGCGTACTGGATTTCGAGTTCGACAGCTTGTTTGACCTTACCTACGATGTGCTCTTGGAACTCGGGAGTCCAGAGATGGGGGTTCTCCTCTTTGATCCCGTTGATGAGGTCGATGCCGAAGTTGAGGTGGATCGTCTCATCGCGTAGGATGTATTGGAACTGCTCGCCAATCCCTGTCATCTTGTTCTGCCTGTGGAACGATAGGATCATCACAAAACCGCTGTAGAAGAAGATCCCTTCCATGATCAGGTAGTAGCCGATCAGGTTTTCCAGAAACTTTTGCGCTCCTTCAGATGTGGCCGTTGTGAACTCGGGCTTGAGAATGTCGGCTGTGAGCTCCATCTCGAAGTTGTCTTTTTCATGGATCGTGTTGATCTCATTGTACATGTTAAACACTTCCCCTTGGTCGAGGTTAAGCGACTCGACGATGTAGAGGAAGGTGTGGGTGTGGATCGCCTCTTCAAATGCCTGGCGGAGCAGGTACTGGCGCACCTCGGGGTTAGTGACGTGTTTGAAGATCGCGAGCACGATGTTATTGCCAACTAAGCTCTCCGCAGTGCTGAAAAAGCCGAGGTTGCGCATGATGACCCGTCTTTCATCTTCGCTTAAGGTATTCGATTTCCAGATCTCGATGTCTTTGGCCATCGGCACTTCTGTCGGCATCCAGTGGTT
>JAFEGI010000004.1:5549-20449 GCA_018240135.1 Verrucomicrobiota bacterium | reverse complement strand
CGTGTTTCTAACATATGACCATCCTTATTATTGACAGCTCTCGCAGCCCTCTTCAAGGTTGCAGGCAATCGGTTTTTCTTTTTTTGGCTTCTCTTCTCGATCTACCTGGATATTGCTCGATGCCGATTTGCTCTTCATCCAACGGGGTTGGAGGCCGCGCTTATTGACATCGGTTGTCGATTTTTCGATCTGGGTGGCACCTAAGCAGCGCAGGTAGTAGGTGGTCTTGAGACCCTTCTTCCAGGCGAAGAAATACATCTGGTGGAGTTTTTTTCCACTCGGTTCTGCAAGATAGAGGTTAAGGGATTGACCCATATCGATCCACTTCTGGCGGCGGCTTGCGCACTCGATGATCCACTCGGGATCGATTTCGAAGGCGGTGAGGAAGACCTGCTTGATCTCTGCAGGGATCCGCTCGATTTCGGTGATCGAACCATCGAAGTATTTGAGGTCGTCTAGCATCTCTTTATCCCAAAGGCCGAGCTTTTTGAGGCGATCGACGAGGTGGGTGTTGGGGATGGTGAACTCGCCAGAGAGGTTGGACTTCACAAAGAGGTGTTTGTACATCGGCTCGATCGACTGCGTAATTCCATTGATATTGGAGATCGTCGCAGTGGGGGCAATTGCCATCGTATTGCTGTTGCGCATGCCATACTTTTTGACCGATTCGCGCACCGGTGTCCAATCGAGTTTGGAAGAGCGGTCCATATCGATCGATTCGCCCCGCTCTTGCTCGAGAAGCTCGATTGTATCAAGAGGGAGATAGCCGCGATCCCATTTGGACCCTTTATAGGTGGGATAAGCGCCTCTCTCTTTTGCCAGCTCGCTGGAGGCGAGGATCGCGTTATAGGCGATGATCTCTGAGCAAGTGTCGGCAAACTCCACCGCTTCATGGCTGGCATAGCTGATGTTGAGCAGGTAAAGGGCGTCTTGGAATCCCATGACGCCAAGGCCGATGGGGCGGTGGCGCAAGTTGGAGGTTTTCGCCTCTTCTGTGGGGTAGAAGTTGATGTCGACGACGTTGTCGAGCATGCGGACTGCTGTGCGCACCGTTGCGGCGAGTTTTTTCTCATCCAGGCCGTTTGGTCCGATGTGCTCAGCGAGGTTGATCGATCCGAGGTTGCAGACCGCCGTCTCCTCTTTGGAGGAGTTGAGGAGGATCTCTGTGCAGAGGTTCGAGCTATGGACGACGCCGACGTGATCCTGAGGGGAGCGGATATTTGAGGGGTCTTTGAAGGTGATCCAGGGGTGGCCTGTCTCAAAGAGCATGCTGAGCATCTTGCGCCAGAGCTGCATCGCTTCGATTTTTTTGAAGAGCTTGAGCTCTCCCGATTCCGTCATCGCCTCATATTCGGTGTAGCGTTTCTCAAAGGCGGCGCCGTAGAGGTCGTGTAGATCGGGAACATCACTTGGGCTAAAGAGGGTCCAGGTGCCGTTTGCTTGCACCCGTTTCATGAAGAGGTCGGGGATCCAGTTCGCCGTGTTCATGTCGTGAGTGCGGCGTCTTTCATCGCCTGTGTTCTTGCGCAGCTCGAGGAAGTCCTCAATGTCGAGGTGCCAGGTCTCGAGGTAGGCGCACATCGCCCCTTTGCGCTTGCCCCCCTGATTGACAGCGACCGCGGTGTCATTAGCGACTTTCAGGAAGGGGATCACGCCTTGGCTCTTGCCGTTGGTCCCTTTGATGAGCGCGCCGGTTGCGCGGACGTTTGTCCAGTCGTTGCCGATGCCGCCTGCCCATTTAGAGAGCTGCGCATCGTCTGCGACGACTTTAAAGATGTGGGAGAGGTCGTCCATCACCGTAGAGAGGTAGCAGGAGCTGAGCTGGGAGTGGTTTGTGCCCGAGTTAAAGAGGGTGGGGGTCGCGGAGCAGAAGAGGGATTTGGAGAGGATATCGTAAAACTCGATCGCGCGTTCATCCCGGTGCTCTTTTTCATTCAGAGCAAGGCCCATTGCCACGCGCATCCAGAAAATTTGGGGCGTTTCGAGTCTGCGCTCTCTGTGGTGGAGGAAGTAGCGGTCGTAAAGGGTTTGCAAGCCCATGTAGGTGAACTGATCATCCCGCTGCAGCTGCATTGCGCAGGCGAGTTTATCGAGATCAAACCCGAGAAGATCGGAGTGCACGCGGTCCACTTCCACTGCATAGACGAGGTGTTTTTTGAAGTAGGCGCGGTGAGCGGACTCAAGAGAGGGATCGGATGAGACAACTCCCATCGTTTCTCTATAGAGAACATCGAGCAAGTAGCGCGCAGCTACTTTAGAATAAGCGGGCTCGAGTTCGATCTTTGCTCTTGCCGCCATGATGCACGCTTGGTCGACCTCGCTCTCTTTGATCCCTTCGTAAAAGTTGCTCAAGGTGCTCTCGAGGAGCTCTTCAGCTGAGACCAGCTCTTCGAGTCCTCTTGAGACAAATTTGAACTTAGCTAAAAGCTCCTTATCGGTGATGGTGTAGAGCGTTTGATCTGTCGCTGTGACGTTAAATGCGCGCACTGCCTTCTCCTCTTCGGGCACGACATGCGCAAAGGGAGCTGTGGTCTGCTCTCCGATAGAGGCTCTATGGAGGATGAAGTTTTTCGCCACGCTGAAAAAGCCGTGTTTCATGAGTTGCTGCTCGATCTCATCGTCGATGAGCGCAACATTGAGGGTGTGGCCCGCCTTTGAAAGGGAAACCGCCCTTGCAACGACATTTTGCGTGAGCATATTCACAGAGGCGATGATCTCCTCTGTTGCAGGGCCTTCGAGGTTTTCTGTACGGCGGAAGGCATCCTCAATAGAAGAGGCGATCTTCATCGGATTAAAGCGGACAGCCGATCCATCTTCTCGCACAATTTTCAGGTTCTGAGGGGAGTCTTCGCGCAGCGCTTTATGCTGGTCGCGGTAGATGATGTAATCCCTTGCGACGTCGTGGTGCCCCGCTTTCATCAGGCATACCTCGACACGGTCTTGGATCCCTTCGACAGTCAAAGAAGCCCCTTTTGCCGCAAGCGTGTAGAGGTCGATCATCACAAGATCGGTCATCTGATTGATCACTTCTGCAAGAGCTTCCTCTAGGGCATGCTCCTTTTCGATTTTTTTCGTATCGCGGAAAGCGGCATCGACGGCGCGGAGGATCCGCTCTCTGCGGAAGGGGACGATGCTCCCATTGCGCTTGACGACGGTGAAGCTCTGCATCTTTTCCAAGACACCGTGCTCTTTTTTGATGAGCGAAGAGATCTCAGCGGTAGATAGCGGGGCCTTTTGCTTGTCGAGAGAAGGGGATCCTTTGCGTGTCATAGCGCTTCCTGTTTTTGATGTTTCTACGCGCGAAATAGCTCCTCTTTTCGCCGCAAAAAGAGAGGGCGCATCGCTGCTTCAAAAGGATGTGGGTCACTCTGCCAGCTACCACATCTTGTGTTTTGTGGTTCTATATACACCATATATAGTAGCAGCTCGCTAAATGTCCAACAAAAAAAAGAAAGGGCGCGTCAAAATATTTTTCCCCTTTACTCAACGCACAAAAGCTGAAGTGATTAGAGCGTGGAGATTTTAAGGAACGAATAAGAAGAACCGTGCAAAAAAGTTGGAAAGAGGGGAGAATGAAAAGAAAACAGAGGATGGGGTCATGAGGCGTCTTGCGCTGCTCCCGAATATTTTTACGGCATTTAGTTTAGCCTGCGGTCTTTTTGTCATCTTGAAGGTGAATATGGTAGGGCCTGGAACAGAGATCTTCCATGTTCTCAATGTCTCAGCCCTTTTGCTCCTTGTCGCGGCATTTGCCGATCTACTCGATGGGGCGATTGCGCGCGCAATTAGAGCAGAGAGCGAGTTCGGGTTTAACTTCGACTCGCTGACAGACGCCGTCACATTTGGAGTAGCGCCTTCTGTCCTATTGCTCAAGGCGCTCTCATTGGGGCCTGGCACCGGGCTGTCGTTTTATGCGATGCTCAGCTGCATGCTTTATTCAATTTGCGGGGTGCTTCGTCTAGTGCGTTTTAATGTGAAAACGACAAGCGCAAAAGGGGATTCTCAGGCGATAGCTGCGCAGAAAAAACACTTCACGGGGCTTCCGATTCCGGCAGCTGCGCTCGCCAGTGTTTCGATCAACCTCCTCTTTGCCTCCCCATTTTTTGATTCTCTTTTTGGGTTAAGCAGCGAGGTCAAAGCGATCATTCTCTCCAGCGTGATGGTTGTTCTGGGCTATTTTATGGTGAGCCGGTGGAAATTTCCGAGCTCGAAGGCGCTCCATTTTCGGGTCCCCTCTTTTCAGCTCGTCTTTTTAACTGTGATGATCGCGGTTTTCGTTTTTTATGGAATCCTCTACTTCTTCCCGATCATGCTCGCGGCATTTACATGGGGATATATTGTCCTAGCCTGGATCCTCTCGCTCATCCGCTTGATTGCGGGTAAGAAGTCGAAGACGCTCGAGGATTTCGAGCCAGAACAAGAGGATTAATACGATGAGCGTATGGGTTGCTTCTGCAGTTGCCGCGGTAGGCCTTGCCCTCTGGGTAAGAGAGCGCACTTTGCGCCGGGAAGCAGAGCTTCGCCTCCACTATAGCGAGGAGCAAAACCAGAAGTTATCCCAGGTAGAAGGGGAGATCAAACAGGCGTTTCAGGCTCTATCGAGCGAGGCGCTAGAAAAAAGTTCCCGCTCTTTCCTCGATCTCGCCAAGGCAACGCTCGAAAAGTATCAAGAAGGGGCTAAGGGAGATCTCGACAAGAAGCATGCCGCGATCTACGAGCTGTTTACCCCCGTTAAAGAGACGCTCACGAAGCTCGACACGGGGATGCGGCAGCTCGAAAAAGAGAGAAAAGGGGATCAAGAAGCGCTCAAAGAGCAAGTGAAGTCGCTGATCGATAACGAGCGGCTTCTCAAGCAAGAGACCTCTAATCTCGTCAAAGCCCTCAGAGCGCCCCTTGTGCGCGGCAGGTGGGGGGAGATTCAGCTGCGAAGGGTTGTCGAGCTTGCGGGGATGCTCAGCCACTGCGACTTTTTTGAGCAGCAGCAGGAAACGGTTGATGACGCCCGCTTCCGCCCAGACCTGATCGTGCGTCTCCCAGGAGGCCGTCAGGTGATCGTCGATGCAAAGGTCCCCCTTGAGGCCTATCTCGAGGCGATGCAGGCAGCCGATGATGGCCACCGCGTACAAAAACTCAAAGACCACGCCCGGCAGGTGCGCGCGCATATGAGCGCCCTTTCGAAAAAGGGGTATTGGGAACACTTTCAGCCCACTCCCGAGTTTGTTATCCTCTTTCTCCCGGCAGAGACTTTTTTTAGTGCGGCTCTCGAGTATGATCCCTCTCTCATCGAGGTGGGTGCCGAGCAGCGGGTTATTCTCGCAACCCCCACCACGCTGATCGCGCTCCTAAGAGCCGTCTCTTATGGATGGAAGCAGGAAAACCTCTCCCGTCATGTGGAGAAATTGCACGAGCTCGGCCAAGAGCTCTACAAAAGGCTTGCCGATATGAACACCCACTTTTCCAAAATGGGAAGGGGCCTGGCCAGCGCTGTCGATGCCTATAATAAGGGGATCGGATCGCTGGAATCTCGGGTGCTTGTGACCGCGCGCAAGTTTAAAGACTTTGGGATCGCTCCTGGCGAGCTTCTCATCGAAGAGCTGGAAGGGGTGGAGAAGACCCCAAGAGAGCTGACTGAGGTTCCTGAGTCATAGACAGAATTCCGGGGCCCATGGTACTTTTCTCCAAGCCAAATGGAGGAAAACGATGGCAACAGTAGCTTCCCCAACATGTCCTTTCGATAGTCAGTATGGTTCAGTCCATCTCAGCATTCAGCGGCAAGAGGGCGTCTTACAAGTCATTATTGAGACGGCTCGCTTGCGCATTCAATCAGTCAATACAAATGAGCACCTCTCTCAGCTAATCGATCTCTATGGAAGCAAAGAGGTAAATCGACTCGTGGGCGCAGGCGAAACGCTCGATGCACAGTCCGTAACAGAGAAGGTTGCCAGGTGGAACCAGCGTCTATCGGAAAACAACCCATTTGTAGGCTATGTGGTGCTAGAGAAGGCAGGGGATTTTGTAGGAGACATCATTCTAAAGCCTTTAAAGGACAAGGAGGCTGGCCCCGGTAAATGCGTAGATGGTGCGGTCGAAATTGGGTATTTATCCGTGCCAGCACATTGGGGCAAGGGATATGGAAAGGAGTATACGCATGCCATGGTTTGCCATCTGATTCCTGCATTAAAGGATCAGGGGTACACGATACAAGGACGCCAGATCACGTCCATTATGGCCACGACAAGCGTGGAGAATTTCGGTTCACAGCATGTTCTGAGCAAATTTATGGATCACACCGGAACTAGGGATCGATATGGATCCCCTCGTGAGTGGTACACCCGTCAGTACTAAATAAAAAAACCACAGAGGGATTCTCCCTCTGTGGTTTTTTCTCTCTGTGGTGAGCGCTCTTATTCCACGCTGAGAACGAAGAAGGCGGGGAAGGCGAAGTTGTTGTTCGGACGGGGGACTGCGTTCAGTGTGACCCGTTTGCCGACCAGACTTTGTAAGTTCACTTGCGTGCTATAGGCATAGCCCACAGGTAGGTCCTTGTCCCGAATGATGAAATCGCCCGGCTTGTTCTTTACAGCGTGCGAGGTATAGGGCTCAACGATCCCTGTGATTGTGGTCGCTGAGTATTTCTGTTCCTCATAGAAGTCAAGGATGCTGCGGCCGTCATTCATAGCAGACCAGCTTAAGAATAGAGCATCTTCCACAGGTTCCCATAGTTTCATTCGATCGGACACTTCGGTAACAGAAGCTCCATAGTCTTGCTGGGATTCTGTTGATTTTACAGCTGCGATGCTCTCCTGCTCCACTTGGGGATTCGCTTCGAGGAACGCAATTCTTTTCTCTAGATAATTCTCCTGAACCGAGGCGAGGGCTTCTTTGGCGTGCTCGACAAGCTCTGGAAAATCGTGAAAGTCGTTGATGAGAGTGGCGTACCCATTCGCGATCCGGTCAAAATCGATCTCCTCAAACGATTTGCGCATCTCAGATTTGGCAAGGACAGCGGTTGCATCGAGGAGCTGCTCGGCAGTTGCATGCCGCTTATCCATTTGCGCTTTTACTTCAGGTCCGCCCGCGTATTCGATGTAGTCCTTTGCGACATAGAAGCGGAGCTGCTCAGGAGGAGCAATTTCTAGCCATTTATTGTTAGTTGCAGAGATCACAGCGCTATCGATGCGGTCGCCACTGCTGAAGTGGCCAATGATTGGCGCATCGAGATGGGGCTCTAAACGGATATTGACGCGATTGCCCTCAACCACATTGTCCAAGACAAAACTTCTAAAGACATATGCTTTTGTATCGCTAGGAGGCTCTACTGCCCAGAAGTTATCTTGTTCGCCTACAATAGCAACCAGGTCATTCTTCGAAAGCTCTTTAATGATGCGGCTTTCGAGATCGGGCTGAAGGCGAAGGCGCACTTTCCGCGCTTTCACTTTCCCTGTAAAGGCAGTAACGGGGTGGGAGGTCGCTTTTTTCGGTGCAGGTGCTGCTGCCACTTTTGCCTGGGGAGCAACTTTCGGGCTCTCCTCGATGGTTGCGACGGGAAGGCTCTCGGTGAATGTGATTTGGGGCATTGCCTCTGGCTGAAAGAAGGGCTGATCAGCAAAGGCTGTAGCAAGCGAAAGAGCACAGAGGGATGTGAATACTTTATACATGGAAAAGACTCCTCTAGAGACAATGATAGATTAATGCCATTCTATGAGGACGGTTTTTTTTTCACCAGATATTTTCTAGCTCTTGAGGACCGCTTGGATATGCTCACAGTGCTTTTCTCCACAGGTGCAACCGACGGGATCGCCGAGGAACACAGTGTATTGTTCCCCGGGTTCTAGAGGATTTGTCACAGTAAAGAGTTGATCTTTTGTCTGGACGATATCCCAATCGCGGAATGTGAGATCTGCATCCGTCACTTCCTCCGCGGACAACTCTTCTCTCTCCTCCCTTGCTTGCAGCATGCTGCGCGTGAGTTGGCAGTGCAAGCAGTTGCAGTGCGGTTCTGGTTTGGCTTCCAAAGTAAATTGATCGAGCGAGCGCGTAAGATCTTTGATCCTCTCAATTAAATCGGCGGGAAGATCCGGGGCGTTTGCTTGCTCGGGATTGTGCTCTAAGAAGGTGCCAAGGTTCTCCATCCCGGGAGGCATCGGCTGGATACCCGCAGGAGGGGTTTTTGCCTCTTGTTCCATTACTTTTGCATGTGTGGCGAAGATCGCCTCGAGCATTGGCGGGCTCAAAGAGGGGATCTCGATCCGCGCGCCGCTATGAAGGGTCACAACGAGGATGAGATCATGAGAGAGATCCTCGATGTGGAGCGAAGCGATGTTCTTCCAGGAGGTGGAGATATAAGGAGGGACGCTGAGAACTTTCGTATTGATTTTCATAAGACACCTCAACCGTTCTTTATACAATACCCATTGTACCTAAGGGGATAATTTTTTAGCAACCTGGAATCCAGAGTGCTACATGCAGTTCTTATCCTATTGATAATGAATTATGTAGAATATGTGTAAAAAAAGAGTTGAGCGATGCCGTCCGCCCGTATATGCTCCGGTTTTGGCCGAAAAACCCATAGGGAGCACACGTGACCCGAAAAACCTTTGTCATCGACACAAACGTCCTCTTACATGACCCAGATGCGATTGGTAAATTCCGTGAAAATGATGTCGTGATTCCTCTCATCGTCCTCGAAGAGCTCGATGGGTTGAAACGTCTTTCCGATGAGCTGGGGAAAAATGCCCGCCATGTGCTCCGCTTTATCGACGGTCTTAAAGCCCGCAAAGCAGGGGACCTCCATAGTGGCGTGAAGATCGAAAATGGGATTGTCGTCCGGATATTAATCGACACGCGCCCTGGAGAAAAGACGGTCTTCCCTCTCCCTTCAGAAAGAAGTGCGAATAAAGTTCTCCTCGCTGCGTTTAAGTGCCGCGAGATGGGTCAAAACGTGGTGGTCGTCTCGAAAGATTTTGTGCTCCGCGTCAAGGCGGAGGCGATTGGGATTGCCGCTGAGGATTACGAAAACCTCAAGTTCTCCTATGACAATTTATATCGGGGGATTCGGAAAATCGAAGTGCCCAAGCACGACATTGACCTATTCTTGAAAGATGGGCATCTCGCGCTCCAAGTGGAGGGACTTTGCCCCAATGAGTATTGTCTGTTAACCTCTCCTGAGCAATCTTCAGCGGTTTGCAAGTACAATTCGAAGACAAAACGGGTCGAGCCTCTTTTAAAAATTACTCGCGATATCTGGGGAATCCTCCCTCTAAATACAGAGCAGAAATGTGCGCTTGACTTGCTTCTGCGCGATGATGTCAAGCTCGTCACACTGGTAGGTCCCGCTGGAACAGGAAAGACGCTGATGGCCCTAGCCGCAGGGATGCGCAAGGTATTTGACGAGGGGATTTATACCCGGATCTTGGTGAGCCGCCCAATTGTTCCACTAGGCAAAGATATCGGCTACCTCCCTGGATCTAAAGAGGAAAAACTCTACCACTGGATGCAGCCGATCTATGACAATCTCGAATTTCTCTGCCAATCTACGAGCGGTCAAGCCAATGGCGCAGAAACTCAAAAGTGGATCATGGAGAGCAAGAAGATTGAGATGGAGGCGGTAACTTATATCCGCGGCCGCTCCCTTCCCAAGATGTATATGATCATCGATGAGGCGCAGAACCTAACACCCCACGAGGTGAAGACGATCATTTCGCGCGCAGGCAAAGGCGCAAAAGTGGTGCTCACAGGGGATCCGACACAGATCGACAATCCCTACCTCGATAAGGACTCAAACGCCCTTACCTTTACGGTGGGTAAGTTCAAGGATTTTGGGATTTTCGGCCACGTGTTCCTCGAACGCACAGAGCGCTCAGAGCTCGCCGCGATAGCCGCTGAGATTCTATAGATAGAGAGATTTGAGGAAGCGCTGCGCCTCAACAATCTCTATTCCCTGATCGACTCTTTCTTTCTTCAACTCCTTGACGATTTGCATCGCAGGGAGTTGGTACTTTTCATGAAAATAACGGAGGTTAGGATCAATGCTGGCATCTGCATGTTTTACTTCGAGCATCCTTTCCGCTTTTTTCCCCTGAACAAGAATAAAGTCTACCTCGCGTCTGTCTTTTGTGTGCAGGTAGTGCAAGGAGCAATTTTCTGCTAGGTAGTCGATCCTGGCAAGCGTCTGTTTGAGCAGGCAGCACGCCACAAAATTCTCAAAGCGCACTCCTGGATTGCCTTGAACTAGGCCCGTATCGAAGAAGTAGATCTTGGGTTCTTTGAGCAAGCTGCGTGCGATGCTTTTTGAAAAAGGAGTTACACGGAATACAACGTATAGAGCTTCAAGAATTTGGATGTACTTCTTCACAGTATTCGGAGAGATCCCTACATCTTCGGCAATGGAGGTGTAGGAAATCGGGGAGCTCACCCGTTCTCGCAGGAGTTCGAATACCAAACGGATCGCATTTAGATTCTGGATATTTTCGAAGTCGAGAACGTCGGTGCGCAGCAAGCTATCGGTATATTGTAGGCGCCAGCGCTCTGCATCAACGGCTTGTTCTGCAAGAAAGGGTTCGGGAAACCCTCCCCTTTCTAGAAAACGATCGAGGGGGTATTCGCTGTCAATTTGTGCACATTCTGCAGGAGAAAGCGGAAGGAGCCTGTGCAGGAAGTACCTCCCTGCGAGCGAGTCTCCCACGCGATTGAAGATTTCTAGGCGGGCGCTTCCGGTGACAAGAATCTTTTGATGAGGGGATTTTGTGTCGTAGATCCCTTTCAGATAGTTTTTCCACCTGGGCATTTTGTGGATCTCATCGAGAATAATGAGCTCGGTAGAAGGAAGCCATCCCTCGGCGAGCATGATCTTCCGATCTTCCAGACGATCATAGTTAAGATAGATAAAGGAGCTAAATTCTTGAGCAATCGATTTGGCAAGCGTGGTCTTACCGGCCTGCCTTGGGCCTGCGAGAAGGACCATTTTCTTACGCAAGTCGCTTATAATAGCCTTTTTTTGAACCCTATCCATAATTGACTATTTTGCACGCTATTGCGGAAAAGTCAAGACTTTTCCGCAAACCGCTGCGGAAAAGTCGGCTTAAACGAGGTTTTTGGGGGCTCCAGCCAGGAAAGCCTCAATGTTACCTTTTGTCGTTTCCAGGAGCGTTCCCCTGGCTTCATGGCTCGCCCAGCCGATGTGGGGAGTGAGGATGAGATGGGGGATTGTGGGATCGAGGAGGGGATGGGTGGAAGAGGGAGGCTCTTCGGTGAGTACATCGAGCGCAGCACCCGCAATGATTCCCTCCCGAAGCGCCTTGGCGAGGGCGGGTTCATTTACAATTCCCCCGCGCGAGACATTGATCAGATAAGCACTTTTTTTCATGAGAGAAAGTTCCCTTTCCCCAATGAGATTGCGCGTCGCTTGGGTTAGGGGTGTGTGGATAGTGAAAAAGTCGGCCTTCTTGAGAACCTGCTCCAAAGGAAGGGTTTCTGCAAGCGCCTTATGGCTCACGATGAGAACTTTCATCCCTAAGGCTCTAGCGATACGGGCCACCTCTTTCCCCAAATTTCCATAGCCGAGGATTCCCAGCGTTTTGCCCCTGACCTCCTGAATGGGGTAGTCGAGGAAGCAGAAGTGGGGGTGACGCTGCCATCTCCCTTTCTGGACATCGGCTGTATAGGAGAGAAAGCTGTTTGCCAAGGAGAGGATGAGGAGGATGGTCAGCTGGGGGACTGTGCCTGTGGAGTAGCCCGTCACGTTGCAGACAGAGATCCCCGACTCTTTAGCAGCCGCTACATCGACGCAGTCGACTCCGGTCGCAATCACGGCGATCAATTTGAGATCGGGAAGCCTCTGGATCGTCTCTTTTGAGAGTTTTACTTTGTTGGTGATGACAATCGCAGCCCCCCGCAGTCTCTCCATGACTTCATGGGGGGCAGTCTCATCAAAGAAGGTCCACTCGAGGGGGAGCGTTTTAAGAGGATCGAAGGAGAAGCCTAAGCCAAACGTCCCTGCATCTAGGAATACTGCTTTTTTCATTCCTTTCAACTATCTCGACTTTGTGCATTTTTTGGCGAGCCTATTCGAGGGAGGCGTTCGATGATTTTATTATTTTTTTGAGAGCCAATAGCCGCATGGTCCCTATTAGAGACTGTCTGCGGAATTAGTCTTCGTCGATTTCCGGGATTATTTTGGCCGCTTTTCAATCCGTTTTTTGGGTTAATATACTTGTTGCGATATTGACCCCAAAAAACGGAATTAAAAATCGGCTCAAAAGAACCCGAAAATCGACAGAAGCTAATTTCGCGGACAGTCTCTTAGCGAGCAAAAAAATAACAAAAGCGCGAACGCTCTCTCCGAAGAGGCCGTCAAAAAATGTACAAAGTTGAGAACTATAGGGAAAATAGGGTATTATCTGATAGTCTATGATTCAATTCGACGATGTCAGCCTCTCTTTTTCAGGTCATCCCCTATTTGAGCATGCCTCTTTCACGCTGCAAAAGGGAGAAAGGTGTGGCCTTATTGGCCGCAATGGGTCGGGAAAATCGACCCTTTTTCGTCTGATTGAGGGGGAGATGGAGCCAGATAAAGGGGCCATCAGTGTCTCGAAAAATTATCGGATCGGCTACCTCCAGCAGCATATCCATTTTACTAAACCGACCCTCCTCGAAGAGGCGGCACTTGGGCTTCCTCCCGGAGAGGAGGACCACCTCTACAAAGCGGAAAGGATCCTCTTCGGCCTGGGCTTTTCTGAAGAGGACCTAGAAGCCTCCCCTGGAAAATTTTCGGGAGGGTACCATCTGCGCCTGCATTTGGCTAAAGTGCTGATCTCTGAACCCAATTGCCTGCTGCTCGATGAACCGACCAACTATCTCGACATCCTCTCGATGCGCTGGCTCGCGCGTTTCCTAAGCCAGTGGAAAGGGGAGTTTATCCTGATTTCCCATGATCGGGATTTCATGGACCAGGTGACGACCCATACCATGGGCATTCACCGCGAAAAGGTGCGCAAGATGCGGGGCACAACCCTCGATTTCTTTGGGCAGATCTTGCTCGAGGAGGAGGTCCATGAAAGGACCCGTGTCAAAGCAGATAAAAAGCGGGCGCATCTCCAGGGCTACATCGATCGGTTTGGGGCTAAAGCGTCGAAGGCAGGACAGGCGCAGGCGAGGAAAAAAGCGCTCGAAAGGGAGCCCGTTTTAGAAAAACTCAACCAGATCTCCGCTCTCTCTTTTGAATTTAACGAAGCGCCGTTCCCTGGAAAAAAACTGCTCGATGCCAAGCACCTGAAATTCTCTTATACGGACGAACCTTTAATTCCCGATTTTTCCCTTGAGATCGAAAAAGGGGAAAGGGTCGCTCTGATTGGGAAGAATGGACGCGGCAAATCGACCCTTCTCCGCTTGATCGGCAAGGATCTGGGGCCTGAGTCGGGTACTCTCACCTATTCAGAGAACACGCGGATCGGTTATTTTGGACAGACTCATGTTGAGCGGCTCAGCAGCGCGCGCACGATCGAGCAAGAAATCGCCCAGGCAAACCCACAGCTCAATTTCACTCAGGTGAAAGCGATCGCGGGGCTGATGCTATTTAGTGGCGCTCTTGCTGAGAAAAAGATCTCCGTTCTCTCGGGCGGGGAGAAGAGCCGCGTACTTCTCGGCAAGATCGTCGCAACGCCTTGTAATCTCCTCCTCCTCGACGAGCCGACCCACCACCTCGATATCGAGTCGATCGAAGCGCTCATCGATGCTTTAGAGGATTTTTCTGGCTCTGTCGTCATTGTCACCCACAGCGAGCTGATCTTGCGTAGGTTAAACCTGGATAAGATCATCCTCTGCGAAGAGTCAAAACAGACCCTCTTTTTGGGGAGCTACGACGAGTTCCTCGAGAAAATTGGCTGGGAAGAGGAGAAAAAAGAGCGCCCTCCAAAAAAAGCGCCACCCCCGGATCGAAAGCTCCTGGATAGGGCAATCGCGAGTGCAGAAAAAGAGCTCTCTCGCCTTGAGGAGGAGATGAAAAAGAATGAAGCTCTCCTTTCCTCTGGAGATCCTCAGGTGATTCAGACCTTCCGCATGCAGCAAAAAAAACTTGAAGAACTCGAATCAAAACTCTACAGTCTCTATGAGCAGTACGCGGCGTCCAAACAGAAACCGTGAGGGGTTATGGAATATACGGCAGTGGCTCTTTCTGCACTCATTGCTTCGCTCTTCACGTTCTATTCAGGATTTGGGCTCGGGACGATTCTCATGCCGATTGTCGCGCTCTTTTTCCCTTTACCTCTTGCAATTGCCCTGACGGCCGTCGTGCACCTGTTTCATAGCGGGGTAAAAGCCCTATTTTTGTGGAAAGCGGTAGATTGGAAAGTTGTCTGGCGGTTTGGGATCAGCGCCTGCATTGCTGCACTTTTGGGGGCTTGGCTGCTACAGACCCTGTCCACTCTCGAGCCGATCGGTCGCTACCACGTCCTTGGAATCACCGCTAGGGTCTCATGGCTCCATCTCACCATCGGCCTGCTCCTTATTGGGATTGCAACGGGGGAGCTTTTCTATAGTGAGAAGCTTCGGCTGAAGAATCTCTATCTTGGGGGAGCGCTGAGTGGATTTTTCGGCGGGCTATCGGGCAATCAGGGCGCATTTCGGAGCGCCTTTTTAATCCAAACCCGATTTGGCAAGGAGTCATTTATTGCGACAAGTGCACTCATTGCGGTCAGTGTCGATCTGGTCCGACTGACCATTTATGGGCTCAGCTTTGAGTATTTGCTATCGAGCTCGAATATTTCTCTTCTCATCATCGCGATTAGTAGCGCATTTATGGGACTTTGCCTTGGCATGGTCCTCCTCGAGAAGATCACAATCCGCTTCATCCAAGGTCTTGTCGGCGTTTTGCTCTACATCCTGGGTGGGCTTTTTATCCTGGG
>JAFEGI010000004.1:0-5510 GCA_018240135.1 Verrucomicrobiota bacterium | reverse complement strand
GGATCTGCCCAAGGCAGAGCTCCATCTTCACCTGGGAGGCTCCTACCCAAAGGAATACCTGCGCTCCATTGCTTCTGATGAACAGATGGAGGCTCTCGAAAAGGGGCTAGAGCAGATGGCCCAGGGGGTGGACTACCGCGCATCCTTCCCCTTCTTTTCTCTGATCACCCGCTTGGTTGATACAGAGGAAAAGGTCAAAAAGGGAACGCAGGCGCTCTGCCTTGCGTTGAAAGAGGACAATGTGCGCTATGTCGAAATCCGAACAGGACTTAAGAATCTAGGTAGGGGATTTGAGGCGTATCTTGTAGCGGTGCTCGAAGGGCTAGAAGCAGAGAGGGAGGCTGCATTTGATGCGAAGCTGATCTTGAGCCTGCAGCGGAGTTCGAGTCCTGAAAGTGCGCAAGAGACCGTGGATTTAGCGCTCAAATACCGCCACCTAGGTGTGGTGGGTATCGACATTTCAGGAGATGCGCTAATCGGACGGGTTGAAACGATTCTCCCTATCCTCGTAAATGCTAAGCAAGCAGGACTTCCTTTTGTCATCCACATGGGAGAATCTCCCGATGAAACAGATCAGATGCTTCTTTTAACGGCACTAGAGCCTGCACGTATCGGCCATGGGGTGTATCTGGAGCCAGAGGCGAGAAAGTGGATGCTAGCGCATCAAACGCCCCTTGAAGTGTGTTTGACAAGTAGCGTCCTCACTCAAATGATCAGTAGTCATGAAGAGCATTTTGGCAATGAGCTATACCAGTTGGGCCATCCGATTGTGCTCTGTTCCGATGATCCTCTCCTGTTTTCAACCCACTTGTCTCAGGAGTTTAGTTTAGCAAAGAAGCATATGGGTCTTTCGGTGGAGGAGATTGAAAATCTCTCTAGGAAAGCCTTTGAATATAGACTGTACTAGGTCAAGATCGGGTTTTCTGGAGTGATGCTGAGAAGAAATTCTTCCATAGGAAGCATGTCGAATCCACGATAGTTCTCTTTCCGTTTTCCTAAAGTAACGATTGCGCATAGGGCTTCGGGATATTCCTCTTTAAAGGCGCTGAGTGCGCGGACATCGTCGGGTCCTAAATTTGGGCTCCGTTTTACTTCAATTGCCCAAAATCCTCTTGGTCCGTAAATCACAAAGTCGACCTCGAGTCCCGTTTGAGTCCTCCAAAACGAAAATGTGTGGGGTTGATGCTGCGCAAGTACCCAGCTGCGTAAATGCTGTGCCACTAGGCCCTCTAAGGCCATCCCTTCGATTTCCTGGGAACTGTCGAGAATTCCATGAGGACGAAGGATGCGGTAGATTCCCGCGTCGAAAAAGTAGAACTTAGAGTGCGAGATTAATTTTCTCTTAGCCCGTCTAGTAAATACAGGGAGGGTAAAGGCAAGGAGGAGGTCTTCGAGAATTTGTAGGTAATTGTCAACAGTTGCTCTTTTAACGCTCGATTCGCGGCTGATATCGGTTGTTGTCCAGATCGAGGCATGAGAGAAGCTTGCCACCTCGAGGAAACGGGAAAAATCGCCAATTTGCCTAACAAGACTTTCTGCTTGCACCTCTTCCCTTAGGTAGAGGTATAGGTAATCTCGGAGGCGATCTTCAGGTTCACTCGACTCCCAAATCAGTGGAATCAGCCCCGTTTTCAGCGCTTTTTCCAAAGAGAACTGCTCCTTTAATTCAGAGGCTAAGAAAGGACCCATTTGGCGCAAAAGCGCTCTTCCTCCTAGGAGGTCACTAACTGAACGCCGGAGTTTGCGGCTGCTGCTGCCTGTCATTACGTATTGAATATCCCGCTTTTCTTCGATCAAAGCATGGATTTCGGGGAGGAGCTTGGGCACACGTTGAATTTCGTCTAAAATCAGAGTAGATCCTTCGGGTAGCGCTGCGGACACCTCGCGGATCCTTTCTGGATAAGCGCTAAAACGCCGCTCTTCCTCCCCGAGGAGCAGGTCAATCCGCATCGCTTGGGGGTAATGGTGGAGCAGCCAGGTGGATTTCCCCGTGCCTCTCGGCCCAAGGAGGAAATAGCTTCCCTTTGGGGGCTGGAGCATGCGGGGGATGTATTTTGAATTTGCCATCTTAGTTAGCATTTTACATTGGAAAATGCAATTTGCGATAGCATTTTTCTTACTGTGCTGATTGTTAGCTATTTGCGATAGCGCGTAGGTGTTGCTGGACGGTGGCAATGAAGGTGCCATGGCTCCAGGTAAGGGGAGAGACGGAGAGGAGCTCTTGGGTGAGGGGATCGATTTTTATCTCCCAGCCATCGGGAATCCAGCTGAACTTCCCCTCTGAAAAGACGCCGAAACGGAATTTCTCCCCATTTGTGTGATTTTCCTCTCCCACATGGGGATAGTAGAATTCCCTGAGAAGATAGTCTTTATCGAATGCGACGCCGCTAAAAAACGCTCGATATGGCTGATCACCTCTTCCCATGACTCTTTTGCCTCGCCAAAGAGCTCTTTTCCCTCGAGGAGCATGTATTTTCCATCGACTCTTTTGACGCTAAGTGGAGGGAGCTGTTCTTTGTACAGATCGAGAGAATCGATCCTCCAATCGGGATGCCGCTCTTTGAAAGCGGTCAAAAAGCTCGCGCTGACCTGGAGCGTGCGCGATGCTTTTCCTCGTGGAGTGGCGATGATATGGAGCACTTTTCCCATACCCTCCCCTATACTCTATCGCCCCCTGTTTGTCTATTAGACATCTTGCATAACCTCATTTTCAGCAAAAATCGCCCTTTTTCCGAATTTTCTCCTTCCAGCAGCCAGCCTACGTATTCAAGTATGTCTTGGCTGCAGGAAGAAAAAAAATCGAAAAAATCATCGATTTTTTCAAGAAAAGCAGGTTACGCAAGATGTCTACTGCATCTGAACCAGCCAGCCGATAGAAGCTCTCTCTTTGAGTGCATTTAGAGCTTTTTTATACTCGGGAACCAGATCAGATAGGCGCACGGTGCCATCTTCTACCCAAGGGTCGATGCCGCGGCAACGGAACTTGATGCGTTCGCTCGATTCCGCCTCCGTCACGACGCGGAAATACTGTTTTGGACGCGCGAGCTTGTCCAGGAAATGGAGGAGACTCTCATCCTGAGATGCATGCAGCTTATCCCAAATTTCCTGATCTTTGCCAAAGCGGATCTCATCCAAAGAGAGGAGTCTGGCATCTAGGGCATAGAGCAGGGCACCCGCTAACCATTGAGAGATCAAATGGTTTTGTGCACTCCCCCAGCAGTGCTCTGTCATGTATAGGGAAAATAGGCCCAGCTTCTCAGCTAAATCGGACCTCCGCATGATCCAGCGCCCCTCCTCATAGACGAGGGAGTCCACGAGCTCTTTGCACTCCTCTTTTGTGAGAAAGTGCTGGTGATAGGCGCCTTGGATATTGTAGTCGATCCGATCGGCACAAAGATCGGGGAGGGGCTGCTCTAAACGGGTAAAACCGGGAAAGTCGGGGTGGATCTCATGGGGATCGTAACCATGGCGCTCGAGGATCTCTGCAATTCCCGAATCGATCAAGTAGTCGGCGAACACGAGGGTGTGGTAGTCATCGCAAAAAAGCCAGTCGCTCACATGGGAAAAAGCAGTATGGGAGACATCGTGCAAAAGACCTGCAATTTGTTCCTTCAAAGGGGCTCCTTTAAGCCGTAGGATGGCAAAGACCCCAAGAGAGTGGTCATACCGGGTGTACTCGTCTGGAAAGGAGCAGTAATAGGAGATTCCATACTGCCTTACCCCTTTAAGGCGCTCAATAGCGGGAGAGTGGATGAGTTCTAAGAGAACGGGCTCATCTACGGAGAGCGTCCCGTGAAACGTAGCGATCTCCTCCGCAACGAGGAGATTCAAAAATAGCAGACAAAAACAAAGAAGTCGGTTTTTCATGAATGTAGTCTATGCAAACTGCATATTTACTGCCATGGTGTCTCTTGGCCCTCTATATGTGATGCGATAACCATTGGATTCGAGATGGTGGGTGCAGGCGAGGTATTCGGCCAGACCCATGTGGAGATGCTCAAAAAGGAGGATGTGAGGACGGATGCGCATAAAGTCGATCGAGAGAAGGATTGTACCGTCGTGCCCTTCGGCGTCCATGTGGAGCACATCGAGACGCTTGAGCCTGTATTTATCGAGGATGTCTTCGATGGTAACACAAGGGACCTCAATGGTTTTGATCGCACTCAAGGGGAGTCCCGGTTTAGAGAGGAGCACATGATCCCTATCGAATGAACCTACCTGCTCTCCCCAAGGTCCTCCCGTCTCGCTGATGAGCTGGGGATTTTGCTGCAAATATTCCGCCTTGTCATCGACGAAATAGAACGGACAGGTTTTGCGCGAGTTGGATACCGCCACATTTTCAAAGTAGAGGTTTTCCCTGCCCGCATAGTTTTGTTTGAGCTTCTCGAAAATGTGGGGCACAGGTTCGATAAATATTCCCTGCCAGTTGTTTTCCAAGATGAGCGGGGAGAGGGGATCATTCGACATGACCCCCACGTTCGATCCAATCTGAATGAAAGTGACCCCATCAAAAACTGGTGATTTAAATCTTTCTTTTGTCATATGCTCTCCTCCATTATATGGAGCAACATCATGAAACTTCTGCCTCTTATGTTTTTCTGCAGCGCGCTCAGTGCGGGTAACTTTCCCCCAATCCAGAGTCTAGAGGAGATCGTTTCAGAGCTCAAGTTTTTAACAGATTTTGAAGATCAAGTGGGATTTGCCTATCAGGGGACAGCGGGGAGTCTAAAGGGGATGACATTACCCCTTAGTTACTACAGTACGGCGGACTACTGGGCAAAATACGTCGGTGCTCTTCCTGGAAACGATTTGCATGTTGTCAACGCTTACAATGGATCTGATTATACCTTGACCCCGACGGGGAATTCTCCTGGAAAAGATCTCCAGGTCGAAAGGGTCAACGTCTCAAATGGGACAGACATCTACGATGCGGCTTGTTGGCAGATGGCTCTCGCTGTGTGTGGCAGAAGCGGGCTTAAAGGGCCACTCGGAGAGGATTTGTTTACCCTTGCGCAAAACCAAGACCACCTTCTTCAGGTAGGGTATGACGGCAATGCGACGAGTGCAGAGATAGGGGCGAATCGCGCCATCACGCATGCGGATGGGACATTTGAATATGGTGGAGAGAAGATTACAGATCATAAAAAGGCCTACTTCTACAGGATGGTCACGCGCAACTGGCTCTCGACAGATCCTTTCCTAGGTACACCCTACATGGAGTATATCCGGGCGGAGAACTTGCCTCCCAATCCCGACTACAAACCGGGAAAAATTACGTGGCTCGACTGGAAACCGATTACGGGGGAGAACGCGTGGGCATTTTTAATTGGGCCCCTCCAAGCCGCACATCTCGAGCAGCAAGCAAGCGGAAGGAGCTATGTCCCCTTCTCCTCAGCTGCTGTCCAAAATGCCCTCGGCTCTCTCCATGCGTTTTCCTCAATGCAATCGGAAATTGGCGCTCTCTACTACGCCTGTAAGGGATCCCTTGGCAACCAAGGGGGAGATGCTGT
>JAFEGI010000003.1:26592-67954 GCA_018240135.1 Verrucomicrobiota bacterium | reverse complement strand
GCCAGCAAGACCGCAGACAAAGCGGGCGATGGCACCACAACTGCTACCGTTCTAGCTGAAGCGATCTATAGCGAAGGATTGCGCAACGTAGCTGCGGGCGCAAACCCCATGGGGATCAAGAAAGGGATCGAAAAAGCTGTAAAAGAGATCACCTCACAAATCCAGGCGCTCAGCAAGCCAATTCAAGACCGCAAAGAGATCGCACAGGTCGCGACCATTTCAGCAAATGGCGATGGAGAAATTGGGGAAATCATTGCAAAGGCGATGGAGAAAGTCGGCAAAGATGGCACGATCACCGTCGAAGAGGGCAAAGGTTTTGAAACGACGCTTGACGTCGTAGAAGGGATGAGTTTCGATCGAGGCTACGTCTCCGCCTACTTCATGACAAATACAGAATCACAAGAGTGCATTCTCGAAGATGCCTATGTTCTTCTCTTTGAAAAGAAAATTGCGTCTATCAAAGAGTTCCTCCCGATCCTTCAAGCTGTTGCTGAAACGGGAAGACCGCTCCTCATCATTGCAGAAGATGTCGAAGGGGAAGCACTGGCAACTCTCGTGGTGAACCGCCTGCGCGCGGGCCTTAAAGTCTGCGCCGTGAAAGCGCCTGGATTTGGCGATCGCCGCAAAGCGATCCTCCAAGACATTGCGATCCTCACCGGTGGAGAGCTCATCAGCGAAGAGCTCGGCATTAAACTCGAGAGCGTCTCTATTGACATGCTCGGCAGAGTGAAAAAAGCGGTGATCGGCAAAGAAGACACCACCCTCGTCGAAGGTGCAGGGGAAAAGAGTGCGATTGCTGAGCGCATCGCTCTCATCCGCCGCCAGATCGAAGAGTCCACATCTGACTACGATAAAGAAAAGCTCCAAGAGCGCCTCGCAAAACTCGCAGGCGGCGTGGGGATTATCCGCGTCGGAGCGGCAACAGAAATCGAGATGAAAGAGAAGAAAGACCGCGTCGATGATGCCGTCCACGCGACGAAAGCAGCTGTCGAAGAGGGAATTCTTCCCGGCGGCGGCGTCGCCTTTATCCGCTGTATCCCTCATCTGGAGAAGCTTGCAGCGAGCCTCTCAGGCGATGAAAAAGTCGGCGTAGAGATCTTGATCAAGGCGATCAGCTTCCCCTTGCGCCAGATTGCAGAAAATGCAGGCGAAGAGGGCTCGATCATCATCCAGAAAGTGGCCCAGATGAAAGAGTGCGATGGATGGGATGCTCAGCAAAACCGCTTTGGCAACATGCTTGAGATGGGAATCGTCGATCCGACAAAGGTCGCGCGCCTTGCCATCGAGCTTTCCGCATCGGTGTCTGCACTGCTTCTCACAACGGAAGCAATCATCACCGACGAGGTAGACGACAAAGCAGCAGCTCCTGCAATGCCAGGTGCTGAATACTAAGCATTTTCCTTTTAAGCGCCCAGGTTCTCTGGGCGCTATTTTATTTGACAAATTTCAAAAGATTTGCAGAATTTACTCTCTTTCTCAAAAAAACTCCCAACACTGGAGCGACCTATGACAACTGCGATCTCAAGAGAACAAGCGAAAGCCTACTTTGAAGGCGAACAGAAACCCTTTTTCGAAATCGATGGTCAGAAATACACACTCAGACAAGCAAGGGACGGAGGAGTTGACTGCACAGAAGTATTGGAAGCGGCACAGCAGAAGATCGCCGAGCTAGTAGGGAACTTGAATGGAAACACCAGACTTTACAATCCAGACTTTAAACTCGTAACGGGTGCAATCAAATTCGTACAGAGTCGCATCGCAGAAGTTTCCGATGATCAGGAGTTTGGAGAGGTATACAATTTCGGAAGAGACCATCAGCGCGCTTTGAAGGACACACTCCAGAACGAGCAGGTACAATTCCTAGCGACAAGTGGTTGGAATGATTTCCATGAAGGAACAACACACGAACTGATCGAGCAGCGCATCACCGGTGTAAGAAACGTATTTGTCTGCTCGCTTGGATTACCCTACTCTGAAGTAGAGGCAATTGTAGGCAAAGCGCAAAATGTCCCCTTTGCCCAATTTTCCGCTCATGAAGTGGCTGTGTTGAGCACATTCTCTCCAACATTGGGTGGTTTCCTTGCAAAATGGGCGTCTGGCAATGAAAATGGGAATTACCAGGGAATGCTAGCGGAACTCTCTCTACAAGGATGGACGGAACCGCAAAATAGCCATCGCCTCCCTACTGATATGGACCACAAGACAAGATTAGCGAATCTGCTTGGACAAGAGCACACTGAAGCGAATCTGCAAGATATCAGTCAAGCCTTTCATGCGATTAGATCACCTCTTGAAAAACTCCGCGCATTCCAACTCATTCAGACTTCCAACCTAGAAAGCAGCATTGTTTCTGGGTATATCCAAATGCTCGACGAAGATGTGCAAGCAAAACTGAGAACCGCATTCTTTGCTGCGAACGGGAAATCTGATCGCATTGACGGAAAATCTGTTGGATTGGGCTTCGGCCATATCATCTCTCGTGATTATACCCAAGGGACTGTAGCACAAGCGGGTGTAGAAAGCGTCATCAATGCTCTTGCAGCCCAGCCACCTGTCGAGCCAGAGCTTCATTTCCTTAATGAATTTGCAGCAGAGTTGAGTGCTCTGGATTTTGCAGATCGCCATTTCGCACTTGCGAGATTCCCCGAGTCTTGCCGCAACATCTTTACAGCTCCTGGATTTGCAAAAATCACCCAGGAATCGATTGCAAAAACACCCCCAAAGATGACCATTTCGTTCCCTGCAAATGGAGCGGATGCCACATATGAGCTATTTGGCAACTTTGATGGTGCCTCCTGGGAGAAAGGGCAACCCGTTGCAGCACAAGAGGGTGCAGGCCTGACTGCCACCATTTATGCTCCAGAAGGCTATGGCACAGCGTTTGAAGCAAAAATCCGACGTGGTGATGGTGCATGGCAAACAGGCGAGAATATGCAGATCCAATTTGTCGATGGTCAGAACATCAATCTATCTGAAATCGCATTCGTTTAATTCTGCAAGCCCCAGCAATCTGCTGGGGCTTTTTTGCTCCTTGATGTAAAGAGAATATTTCATTAGTGTGAAGAAAAGTGGAGAGTCATGCGCACATTTTTTTCTTCGCTCTTAGGCCTTCTTGTCATTGCCGTATTGGCAGCTGCTGTCATCGGATATATCTTTTGGGCGCGTGTCCCCGATATCCTCTCCAATAACCTCTCGAAAAAACTCCAAGTCCCCGTCCAGATCGATGACATGAATCTCAGCCTAAGCAACATTCAGATCCAAAAAGTGGAGATTGGAAGTCCGCCTGGCAGTCTGTTAAGACGCGCTTTTGCTTGCCGCGAGATCGACATCCGAGCTCCCCTTACCCGCTATTTGAGTAAAGAGATCGTGATCGACGAGATCGATCTTCAGGATGTGTATCTAGGGCTCGAGTTCGACTCAGCAACGGGAGCCACTGGCAACTGGTCGCGCATGATGGAGCACATGGCAGCTTCGATGCAAACAGCAGATACAAGTGGCAGATCCGTTCTCATTCACAAGCTCATTCTCACAAATATTGACACCGACATCGTCTACCGAAAAGAGGGGGGGAAAGTCAAAAAGCTTCCTCGCATCGACCGGATTGAACTTACGGAGATCAGCAGCCAAGGCGGGCTCCCCATGGATCAAATCATGAACTCCGTTCTCGGTCAGATGCTCCGCTCCGTATTCGAAAAGCAGAACATCAAGAACATGCTCCAAAATCTGCTTCCGAAACCCCAGCAGCTCATCCCCTCAAATCCCCTACGCGGCTTCTTTGGACAGGCCGAAGAGGATTATTTACAAGGGATATACGAGCAGGCGTCGAACGATTGATTGGAAGGCTTTTCCTGAAAGCAGTCGAATGTGATCCGATAGGCGGGGTAAAAACGCGTGCCGCCTGGCGAAGCGTCCTCAAAGCGCTCCCTTCCAAAATTGTCACTTTCAATCAGGTCGTAGTAGAGATTTCCTTGAGGCTGTGTATTGCGCTTGGATCGGACCGCTTGCACTTCCGATTCTGAAACAATCGAAAAGTAACGATACCCATTTTTCTTTGCGACCTCAGCAGCCCTTTTCATGGCGCGCTCTTTTGCGCTAGAAAGGGAAATCCCATCTTGGACAATTACAACTGCGTAAGTATTGCCCTCGATCTGGTAGTCAATCGTTGTCGCATCACTATCATCATTACAAGCTAGAGAAATTAACAAACTGCAAAATAACATAAAAACTCTTTTCATATTAGATTATCCATTTATCTCTCTAATACTCAGTACTAGAATTAAATTAAAATATTTTTTTGTAATTTAAAAAATTTCCACATCCTAGTACATTTTCTCTTTTACCTTGGAGGAATCCCATGTCCCGTTTGAAATTACTCGCCCTTGGACTTGTTGCCTGCTCGCTCTACGGCGCTATGCCTGCCCCTGAAGACAATGATGAAAACCTCGACCTGTTCTGCAAAAATAGAAAGGTCTATTTTATCGATGCAGAATTCCTCTATTGGGGTGTCAATGAAGGGGCAACAGATTTTGCGCTGAAAATGAACCACCCCGCCTGGTCATCTACAACATCGACCTATGCAGTCGGCAAATACCATAGCGCGAACTTCTCCTGGGAACCGGGGTTTAGAGTCTCCTTCGGCTACTTCAATGCACCCCACTACTGGGATGTCTATGGACAATACACCTACCTGAGAGCACGCGGCACCGATGAGGTGCATGCGCCAAGTGACACAGGAAAGTACCTGCTAGGGACCTGGATCGAGCCTGATTTTGGCACAACTGGAGCGACAACCCCTCTAAAAAAAGCGCATAGCTCCATTGAGTTTGACTACAATGTGATCGATCTTCTATTTACGCGAAGATTTCATACCAATCCCCACCTGAGACTCAATGTCTTCGGAGGAGGCACTGCAGCGATTTTCGATCAAGACTGGGACGTCCACTACACCGATCTGAATAACTATAAGTCCAAGATCGAAAATGACTGGAACTTTGGCGGAGCGGGGATTCGATTGGGGATGCGCGTCGATTGGTTTATGGGCTGGGACATCTATCTGACAGGAACGGGAAGTGGAGCCGTTCTCGCCGGCGTCTATGAAAATAAAGCGAAACAGACGACGAATGCACCGGTTGCAGGGGCTGACAATGAGATCCCCTTCCGCAATACGCATTTCCGCGATACACGCCTCACTTATACAGCCCAGCTGCTCGCAGGCCCCTCTTGGCAGAAGGCATTTAAGTCTGTCCGCGCCGAGATTACCTGTGCTTATGAGTTTACAGTGTGGACCAATCTGCACAACATCTACCGATCCAGCCTAGCAGGGCCGCAGGCAGGCAAAGACACCTATATCAACAGTTCCAACGTCTCTCTCCAAGGGCTTACAGTCCGATTTAATCTCGATTTTTAACATTGCTAATATCCCAATCTTCTATTAACAAGAAGATTGGGATATTAATATATGCGGATACACCATCTCTTAATTCTGATTGTTTTAGGTTCTTGCATTTCCATGTCTAAGGAAGAGCAAACTGAAAACCTGATCGCGCCCCCTCCTGTGACCCACAGTGTGGAGGCAAGCCTAGACACCCCTTATTTTTCTCAAGGGAGCTGGCCTGAAGAGAAGTGGTGGATGGTGTTTGCCTCTGAAGAACTCAATCAACTGATCCTCGAAGCGCTTAGCCAAAATCCCACAATCCAAGCCATCAAACAGCGGATCGCTTTTGCCAAACAAACTGCCAAGGTCACACGCTCTGAGCTTTTTCCCCTCGTCTTCTTCGATGCCAATGAGACGTGGGAGTATTTAAGCCATAACGGCCTATATCGCGCGCTCAATCCCGACGTTCCGATCAATGCCAATCTTGTCGATTTAACTCTCTCCTTCAATTATGAATTCGACTTCTGGGGGAAAAATCGGAGTCGGTTTCGCGCCGCCCTAGGGCAGGTAAAAGCACAGGAGGCAGAAGAGGCCCAGGTAGAACTCCTCACAACGACAGCTCTTGCCCAAGCCTATTTCGCATTAAAGACCAACTTAGCGCGCAAACAGCTCTATGAAGAGCTCCTTGCAGTGCGCTCAGCCTACTTTTCCCTCCAGATGAAGTTGCAGGAAAAGGCCCTCCTATCGCGACTTCCCGTCCTTCTCTCAGAAGAAAGTCTACAGGAAGCAAAAAAGCAGGTGATCGCAATTGATGAAGAGGTGATTACCGATTATCACCTGATCAACATTCTCCTGGGAAAAGGTCCCGACTCCCCTCTTGAGATCACCCCCGATCTGCCTACACTGCCGAGCACTCTTTCTTTGCCTGCCAATCTTTCGATCGATCTTTTAGCGCGCAGGCCCGATCTAATGGCGCAAATTTGGAGAGTCGAAGCCTACGCTCAAGAAGTGGGAGCGGCAAAGGCCGATTTCTTCCCCAACATCAATCTCAAAGGGCTCATCGGCCTTGAAAGCGTGCTCTACCGCCTTCTTTTCCGCTCTGATAGCCAAACGGCCGCATTAGAACCTGCGATCCACCTCCCCATTTTCACAGCTGGGGCAATCCGAGCAAATGTCCGCGCCAAAAAGGCCCTCTTTGATGAGGCAGTCTATGCATACAACCAGCTCATCTTAACAAGCGTCCAGGAGGTAGCGGACCTTCTCGCTCTTGCCACCTCCGTTTTCGAGCAAAAAGGGAGACAGGATCAGATTGTGGGTGATGCAAAAGAACGCTACGAGCTCACCTTGCTTCGACAAATGAAGGGGCTAGATAGCGCCTTTGAGACCCTTACAACTCAGGCAGATCTTATCGAGCGCCAGCTTGCAGATCTCACCCTCACCTATAACCAGTACCTCGCGACAGTCAAACTAATTAAAGCCCTAGGCGGGGGCTACCAATCCGCCTACACACTCCCAATCCAGGCGGCCTCATGAAACGGATGGCGCTTTGGTACTGGGGAATTTGCCTCTCTCTTCTTCTCGCAGGGTGTGCTTACTGGTTTTTCTACTGGAAAGATCGGGTGTATACCGATGACGCCTATGTCGAAGGCAACCAGGTGTACATCACCCCGCTCCAAGATGGATTTGTAACCGCCATTCACACTGATGACAGCTTCCTCGTCACAAGGGGACAGCTCCTTGTCGAGCTCGACAGAACCGATGCCCTCATTGCGCTAGAAAGAGCCAAAGAGGCTTTAGCGCAAACAGTCCGCGAGGTGTGTGAAAAATTCCACCAGGTCTTCGCCTATGCAGCGGAGATCGAAGTGAGAAATGCCGAATGGATTAAAACGATTGAAGACTTCCACCATAGAAGGGATGTGATCGATGAAGGGGGCGTTTCCCTTGAGGATTTCGAGCACGCGATTGCCGCGCTGCGCAGCGCTTACTACTCCTTGCAGCAAACAGAGATCCTCTACGATAAATCGCTCTCTCTTGTGCAGGGCACATCGATTCGCCGCCACCCTCTTGTTCTTGCCGCTGCAGATCAGCTCCGCCAGGCATGGGTCAACCTCTATCGGTGCCAAATCTACTCCCCTGTCGAAGGTCTCGCTGCCCAGCGCACGATCCAAGTTGGGATGTGGACTAAAGCGGGAGAGCCCCTTCTCAGCGTGATCCCCCTCGATCAAATCTGGGTGAATGCCAATTACAAAGAGACCCAGCTCAAAAAGATGCGCATCGGTCAAAGCGTGAAAATCACCTCCGATCTCTACGGAAGAGATGTGATCTTCCAAGGGGAAATTGTCGGCCTCCCCGGTGCTGCTGGCAACGCCTTCTCTCTCCTTCCTCCCCAAAATCTCTCGGGAAACTGGATCAAAATCGTCCAGCGCCTTCCCGTTCGCGTTGCACTCAAACCGGAAGAGCTCCGCACCTTCCCCTTGCGCATCGGCCTCTCCTTGGAAGCAGTCGTAGACCTAAGAGATCAAAAGGGACCCCTTGTGCCCGTTAGCAATGCGGGATCTCCTACGTATGAGACCCCAATTTTCACCATTGAAGAGAAAGGGGATGATCTTCTCATCGATGCGATCATTCTAGAAAACCTCGACCCGATGCTCGCAGAGTATCTCGATACCCCCCTTGAGGAAGAGTGAAAACCGCCTTTTTTTTCACCATCTTTCTCGTGATCTTCAGCTTCACTGTCACAAATATGGCAGCAGCCTATATCGTCAGCGATCTGGGCGGGGATCACAGCATCGCCACCTATACGATCACATTTTTCAGCATCGGCAACGCGCTCGGGATTCCACTGGGGACCCCTCTGACAGAAAGACTAGGTCCTGGGCGTCTTCTCCTTTTCTCCTTACTCCTCTTTGCCTTTTTCTGCCTCACCTCGGCTCTAGCTACCGATTACCCCACCTTTATCCTCTCGCGCACCTTTGAAGGCTTTGTCTCCGGCCCCCTCTATAGCGTCATCTTTCGCCTCTTTTCTATTTTCCAAACTCCCAAGCAAAAACCCCTCTTTTTCTCGATCCTCGTTACCTTGTTTACAGTAGGCCCTGCGCTGGGCGCCAGCTGGGGCGGATGGATTGCCTACGATTACCATTGGAGCTACATCTTTTACATCAACGCCGCATTCCTCACCCTCCTTGGGCTCTTTCTCTGGATAAAGCTACGCAACTACCACCCCCGAATTGAAATCCGCCCCTTTAATGGGACGAGCTATACGTTTTTTACACTCGGTCTTCTCAGCTACACAATTGCTCTCACGATGGGTCAGCAGCTCGATTGGCTTAGATCTCCCCTCATCAATACCCTTCTTGTCATAGGGACCTTCTCGACGGGATTTTACTTGCTCTGGGATTGGCACCACCCCGTTCCCCTTCTCAAGCTGCACTTTCTCAAAATACGCCTTCTCCGCTTTTCCCTCGTGAGCCTAGCTCTAGTCTTCAGCGCCTATTTTGGCATGATTATCCTCCTTGCCCTCTGGCTCAATCTGTATGCAAATTATACGCCGATTTGGATCGGTGTGCTCATCGGCAATATGGCCATTGCCGGGCTGTTTCCCTTTACCCTCCTTCTCGACGCGCTCAAAAAAATCGATCCGCGCATCTTCCTCTCTTTAGGTGTACTCCTCCTCGTCATCTCGACGTTCCACACCGCGTATTTCAACATTGAGGTCGACTTCAAGCGGATCGCAATCTCTCGTATCATTGCAGGATTTGGAATCGCCCTCTGCTTGCCCCCCCTCTTTCGCCTCACCTTCCAACCCTTTGCAGAAAAAGAGTCTCTCGATGTGCTTTCCCTTTTTCAAATCGTCCGCACTTTGGCAAGCGGCCTTGGCACAGCGATTTATGCGACCATCTGGCTGCGGAGAGAAGTGTTTTTCCACGACAGGCTCGGCAGCCAGATCACCCCGCTATCGATCAAGACACGCGCCTATTTCGAAGCAGCAAAACAGGTCCAACTCGACGGCCTCAAAGCAGATGCAAAGCTGGGCGATCTTCTCGACAGACAAGCGACCTCTCTTGGACTCGAAGACACCTTCTATCTCATGGCGTGGATCTTGCTAGGTCTTTTTGTCCTTTCTCTTCTCTCCTTCCTCCTGATCAAAAGAAAGAAACAAATTTCTATTGTCAGAAATTAAGTCCTACCCCAAGATCTCTAAAGCATGCGCGTCCTAGTTTTTTTACTCTTGTTCACTAGCTCCCTTTGTGCCCGAGAGCCCGAGGTTCTTTTGCTCGCAGCTCCTAGATCGGGGATGCACTGGATCGCATATAGTCTATGCACCGTGCTAGATAAGAATTTCATCATGAACCGAGGTCCCACCGAAGTCGACCTCTTCGAAGGGCATTTTCGCTCGAATACTTCCGGTGTCATCTATGGAGCCCATAATCCGAAAGACCTTTGGATCGAAAAGGATGGGGAGAAACACGACAAACTCATCCTCATCGTGCGCAACTACCGAGAAGCTCTCCTGCGCCACTTTAAAAGCAATCCCCGCTGGGTCCTCGCTGAACTCAAGGAGCAGGCAAAATTTCGTTATCTCGACGAAAGCAGCGCGCTGACTTTCATCCTCTATAGAGACCACTACTTCAATAACCTCCGCGTCTACGATTTCTGGGATCCTTCCAAGCGGCTGCTCATCTACTATGAGGATTTCCTCGTCAATCCCCGACCTATTCTAGAACAAGTTCTCCACTTTTTAGGTTCTACCGATCGATTCGATGCTCTAAATACTTATTTCCGAAATCTAGAAGAACATAGCACATACTGCCTTGGGCTCTACGACTCCATGGGTGGCTCTCACTCAAAAGGAAAAGACCCCCTTTTCCATACCAAACAGATTGGATTTGAGATGGCTATGCAGATCGATCAGGAAGCAGAAGCCCTCTTTCCCCACCTCTACAACAACTATCTCAAGCGCTACAAGCTCTCCTCCCGCTCCGAATTGCAATAAAAAAATCTTGCAGCCTTTCCTTTGAAAATGCCAGGATGGGCTAAGAAACTGTCTGCGGAATTAGGCTTCATCGATTTTCGGGATTATTATTGACCTCAAAAAACGGAATTGAAAATCGGCTCAAAAGAACCCGAAAATCGACAGAAGCTAATGTCGCAGACAGTCTTACAACATCATTTGGAATCAAGTTATGCGTTCATTACTACCCCTTGCAATTAGCCTTTGCGCCCTTACGCTGTATGCAGAAGAAACCCATCCCACCGACCTACGCACGGAGCGATCTCTTATTCAACAAGAGATTGCAGATTTAGAAGAAGGACACCAAGAGGCAGTCAAGACATTAGCAGGCAATCTCATCCACGCCAGATCCCGCCTCACACACCTCAAACAATCCCTCGAGCAGCACTACGATCCCAAGATCGAAGAGGAATTGCTACTGGCTAAGGCCACCTTCCAAGCAGCGCAAATTGAGCTCCTCGACGAAAAGCAAAACTTCCTCAAGCAAAGTCTCGCGCTTGAGGAAGAGCTTCAGGCAGTCAACTCAGAACTTGCCCGCTATGAAGTGGTAATGGAGACCACATCCACTCCCTCCTACCGCGCAAGCGTTGAAGAACCTGAACCTAAAATGTACTCCTACCGCCCTAAGATTAATCAAGCGAGTGTGATATTTGGTGGAGAATTCCTCTATTGGAGAATGCAAGAGGGATCCCTTGACTTTGCCGTCAGAGGACAGCAGGCAGCTGCGACAGGTCAGGCCACCTATGACATTGGAGACTTTGAAATCCCCGATTTTAAATGGAAGGCGGGCTACCGCGCCTATTTCGGGTTTCGCACCAGTCCCAAACTCTGGGATCTCGATGCCATCTACACCTACTACTATGGCAAAGGGAATAAGACCGTCCATACTCCCCACCCCTCCCAACTCCTCGCCAACCCCACTCCCTCTGGCACCAGCGTCTCCTCCCTCCTCATCGGCACTTTCCCCCAAGCAACAGGGACCGCTGTCTTCACAGCAAAAGCCGATATGAACCTCCACTATAACGTCGGCGATCTCCTTCTTGGCAGGCGCTTTGGAATTGCAAAGGACATCCTCCTCAAGCTCCAGATGGGAGCCACAGGGGCGTGGATTGAAGAAAAGTTCCACTACAAGTATATCGGGACACCTGCCGTAACTGCAGCCACAGTGCGCGGGAAACAAAACTTTGACTTCCGCGGCGGTGGCATGCGGATTGGGATCAACCTCGACTGGTTCATCGGATCGGGATTTAGCCTCATCGGCAATGCAACGACCGCTTGCCTAGTGGGTCACTACCATCAACACGCCACCAATCGCACGAGCAATGCAGGGGCAACTCCCCCACAAACTCTCCAAGACAGCAGATACCGCGACACCCGCCTTGCGACACACACGCAGCTCTCCCTCCTTCCCGCATGGGGGATCACTGGGCGCCACGTCGCCTTCCTGATCTACGGAGGCTACGAGTTCAATTACTGGACTAATCTCGTCGAGATCTATCGCTCCGACTCCTCGGTCAATAGCTATACGGGGCGGGCCACTTTGCGCAGCTCTGGCAACCTCGGCATCCAGGGAATCACAGCAGGAGCTAGCCTAAAGTTCTAATTCCCAACAACTTAAATACGACTAAAATAACATCCATGTTATTTTAGTCGCGACCAAAATAACATCCATGTTATTTTGGTCGTATGAGAAGAACCTATGAATACCTACTCGAGGAGCACCTTTCCGACCTAAGGCAAATGGCCTTCCTATCTGGCCCAAGGCAGGTCGGCAAGACCACAACAAGCCTTGAGGCCTCCTCTGAGAGCCCACTTCATTTCTATTTCAACTGGGACAATGAGGACCACCGTGCGCTCATCATAGAAGGCCCTCACGCTGTCGCTACAGCTGCCAAACTCGACACCGTTCATAAAAGCCTTCCGATTCTCGTATTTGATGAAATCCACAAGTACAGAAATTGGAAGCGCTTCCTCAAAGGGTTCTTTGATAGCTATGAAAGAAAATGCCGGATCCTCGTAACGGGAAGTGCGCGACTTGATATCTATAAGCGTGGCGGCGACAGCCTGATGGGACGCTACTTCCTCTATAGACTCCATCCCCTTTCTATTCGGGAGATCGTAAAACCCAAGCTCTCCAAACAGGAGATCCAATCCCCCTGCCCAATTGCTACAGCAGATTATGAGGCTCTCCTTGCATTCGGTGGCTTCCCAGAGCCCTATTTAAAGCGGTCGAAGACCTTTTTCAACCACTGGAAACGCCTGCGTTTAGAACAACTTTTGCACGAAGATATCCGCGATCTTAGTTACATCCAAGAGGTCAGTCAGATTCAACTTCTTGCAGAAATTCTCCAAGAGGAGGCCTCCCATGCTCTCAACTATTCCGTTTTAGCAGGGAAGATTAAGGTCTCAGCCCCTACCTTACGTCGCTGGATCGAATTGCTAAAGAACCTATTCTACTGCTTTACGATCCAACCCTGGTCTAAAAATTTAAGCCGCGCGCTCATCAAAGAGCCCAAGGTCTATCTGTGGAATTGGGCACTGATCGAAGATCCTGGCAGTCGTTTGGAAAATCTTGTCGCCTCCCATCTCTATAAGGCAGTCCAATTTTGGACCGATCAAGGCCTTGGCGAATACGGACTCTATTACCTTCGAGACAAGGAGAAACGAGAAGTGGATTTCCTGGTGACAAAAGACAAGAAGCCCTGGTTCCTAGTGGAGGTCAAGGCCTCATCAAACACGGGCATCTCTCGGTGGCTCTACTATTACCAAGAAAAACTCCAAGTCCCCCATGCCTTCCAGGTCGCTTTTGACATGCCCTATGTCAATAAGGACTGCTTTGCCCACAATGAGCCAATCATTGTGCCTGCCCTAACCTTTCTCTCCCAGCTTGTTTGACAAAGATTTGATCCTGTTCGAGCGTTTTTGCAAGGAAATACCCCTTGCTCTCCATGAAAGGGGCAAAATGAGGATCCTGGTAGTTATTTTCCACTGCAATCACATCGATCTGAAACCGATCGAAGTCGATGCTCTTTAAGATCTCCAGCTCCCCACCTTCCGTATCAATACTCAGAAAATGAACGTGATCGATTTGATGCGCCTCTAATAACTCATTCAACCGGTAGCACCTGACATCGATCACGGCAAGCGCTCCCCGTTTTTTCTTCAGTTCCCTGCGTATGCGCTCTCGATGTTTGGGATCATACCGATGAATGAGCCCCGATAACATCTCCGGAGCTCCCGTGATGCGCCAAAACTCTGCATGCTCGATCGGCTCAGAGACGATACACCCCTGCACACAAATGCAATTCCTATTTTGCCTTAACGCATCAAACACCTCCGGGATCGGCTCGACACAAATCCCATTCCATCCCAACTCCTTCTCGAAGAAGTAAGTATTGCTGAGGGAAATTCCATTATGCGCTCCTATATCGACAAACACCCCCTCTTGCACACCCTGGAAAAAGTTCTGATGCACAAAGGCATCCTGCCCGCATTGACTGTAGTAGGTGCCGTGACAGAATGTTTGGCAAGCAAAGATAAGTAGTAAAGACCATCGCTTCATTTTTTTCCTATTAGCTAAGTGTGACCTCTAACTTCACGGGCTCACTCGAGCCCTCTTCCATTAAAGTGATCGTGAAATAGGGCTCATATGAGTGAAAAGGGACAAAGAGAACTTTGTTCATCGCAGAGTAAGGGGAAATCTTCGCTTTTCCTGCGACCTTCGAGGCAAAGTCACCGTCTAAGGCCTTATTCGCATCAGAAGACTTGATCCCATCAACTGCTGCAGGAATGAAAAAGAGAGGACACACCAAGAGTCCAGCGGCAGCGTATCCGCCTACTCTACCCGCAGTAGAAGTATGCACCTTGTCCGCAACCTCTTGTGCAGGGGCGCAAGTAACGGAAACTCTATCTGGTGAGAAGACGAAGTTCTTTTCCGTGTTATTTTCGATGTAGATCTGGACAGGTTGGTAACCCTCTTTCAGCACATCTCGATCGAAATATCTAATGCAATCGTTTTTATCAAAAGCCTTTGCAACGACTTTGACTCCCCCGTTTTCCGCAGACGTGGTAAAAATGGAATCGGAAGAAAGCGCGCTTAAAGAAGTCGCCTGATAGCTGGCACACCCCGAGAGAACAAGCAGTGCAGCAGAAACAGTCCACACAGAACGTTTTTTCATGATCATCCCCCTTAAAAAACAGGGGAATCCTATCTGTAATGGGCAAAAAAAACAACAATCAATTCAGAATGCGCAAAGATCCATCTAGACGAAATGTCTTTGGATTGATGGGCACCGGTTCGATATCGAGAGCTCCCCAATAGGAGTGGCTGTCCCCATCGTAGCAGACGAGAAGTTGCTCTCCGGGCAGGATCCGTTTTTGAGCGGTGTAAACTACCTCAAGAGGTGACGGAGCCACTCCATACCGATTAGGTGGAATGCTCAAAAACTCCGCGACGAGGTTGGGCTCATTCGAGTGGTTGACAAACCGGCTGAAATTCCCCTTTTTGACTGCATCGACGTGGACCGAATAGAGACGACGTGGGTGATACGTCCTTTTTGGATCAAAACGCTTTTGCTGCTCCCTATTTAACCGGATATCCGATAGGGGCTCAAAGGCGTATAGGGAGTCCGCTTCCATATTTTTAGGGACGAAGGAGACCTCCCCGGAGTAGATGGCAATGAGCTCCCCCTTGGGGATCGGCTCTGCATCGGGGCGCAAGAAAATACCATGCCCAAGATCACCTGGCAACTTCTTCTTGACCAGGTATTTAGGCAGTCCATAAGCTCTAACCGCCTCGTTGATAGAAGCGAGCCTTTTCAGTTGCTTTTGAGTCGCCCGCGTCACCTCGGCCTTCTGTCTACGCACTTCTTTAGCAATGATAGCGCGTATTTCTTCGTCAATAATCTGGTGAGTTAAATCAAACTTCATGTCTCGTATTTTAACAAAAATACGAATTAACAATAAACAAAGAAAATAACATCATCTCATGAAAAATCATCGCGCTCCTCATTGCTTTAAATTTTTAATAGCTATATCCTTGAAAAAAATTGCTATAGGCTCGTCTTGAGATACTTGCTCTTTCTCATCGCCTGCTCCTTCGCCCATGCCGAAAGCGATACCCTTTCACCTGACCGTTTAAGTGCATTTTACGAAGAATTTGTCTACGATGAAAATCAGTCGCTTGCCCTTGCAGGCCTGACGGCGCCCTTCACATTTTGGGTGTCACCCAACGGCAATGATGCCTACCCTGGCACACAGCAATCCCCCTTTCTCACGTTAGAGCGCGCAAGAGATGCCGTGCGCGCACTCCCCTCGTCCGCATTCAAACAGGGGGATGTCTACATCTACATCGAGGACGGGACCTATCGGCTCGAGCAACCCCTTTTACTCACCGCTAGCGACTCAGGGAGAAACGGACACGATGTCGTCTACTCCGCAGCCCCCGGAGCACACCCTCTCATCTGCGGATCGGTCCCTGTAACGGGCTGGACCCTGCACGATGGCGTACTCGGAATCTACCAAGCGCCCATCGGGGCCTACACCTCGCGCCAGCTCTATGTCAATGGCTCTCGAGCCGTGCGCGCGAAAACTACAAATTACCCAGCCGGATTTCTTCCCAAATGGGTAAATGGCGGAATTGAATTCATCCCCACACCGATCAACCCACCTGCCTGGCAAGATCCCCAGTATTGGACCCATCCGCAAGATATCGAAGCTGTGATCTTGACCCAGTGGAAAATGATGCGGGTCCCGCTGAGTACAGTGATCCCTTATAGCGATCCCCTTCCTGGTTTGATCACCCTCACGCAGCCGGCATGGAACAACGCAAATGTCTACTTTGATATCAACACAGGTGAGCCGGGTGAATGGAGCTTTTGGCAGGTCACCTGGTTTGAAAATGCCTACCAGTTTCTCACCGAACCCGGGCAATGGTATTTAGACCAGTCGAGCTCCCTAGTCTACTATATCCCCCTTCTGGGAGAGGACATTACCACGGCCACTGTCGAACTGCCGATTCTCGAAACTCTGATCGCAGGTCAAGGCAGCCTCGATGCGCCCATCCACAACATCCGGTTCGAAGGGCTAACCTTTAGCTATGCCACATGGCTTGGGCCAAACGGTTCCAACGGATATGTTTCCGATCAGAGCGCCCAGCTCCTCCTCGGCTCCGATCACTCTTCCAATGTCATCGGCCATGATCAAAACGTCGTACCCACCCCTGGAAATCTGTCCTTCACTTTTGCTCACAACATTGTCTTCTACGGCAACATTTTTGAGCACCTGGGCGCCGTCGCTTTGCAATTTGGTCTAGGAAGCACCCGCAACACGATTGACAGCAATCTATTCACCGATATTTCCTCATCCGCCATTGAGCTCGGAGGAGCAACATCCAATGACTCCCATCCCCCACAACAAGGCTATATTCTCAGCAACAACTCGATCAGCAACAATCTCATCCGCAACGTCGCAGTGGAGTACATGGATGCTGCAGGTATTTTTGTAGGGTTCACGCAAAATACCACCCTCATCCACAACACGATCACCGATGTGCCCTGGTCGGGGATCACAATCGGATGGGGCTGGGGATTGTTAGATGTCGGCAGTTACCCGGGGATCCCCAATGCCTACAGCGGAGAGTGGGGCTCGTATACCACACCGACACCGAATTTTGGCTGTCGCATTCTCCAAAACAAAATCTGCAATTTCTTAGAAACTCTTTGGGATGGAGGGGCGATTTACACTACAGGGCAGCAAGGGCCCTCCCTCTCTCAGGGACTCCTCATCGAAGGGAACGTCGCCTACAATAAACGACCCGATGGCGGCGGCAATACGATTTACAATGACGGGGGCAGTAGGTACATTCGCGTGCAGTCGAATGCCTCCTACAACAACCCGATTGGCATCACCTTCTATGGCCCTGTCCCCAACATTTACGACCCCTTCTTCCTAGAATACCCACCCTACTACCTGCAAAACGATGAGCCCTATGGCAGCGATGCCGGGGGATGTAGAACTTATGGTGATATTGACTACTCTTACAACTATTGGTTAGAGACCCCTATTCCAACAAATATCGATACCTACAATCAGACCTACCACACCCTGTTAGGCTATTATCCCTACGTCAGCGTGGGCTTTTTCAGCGTCTGTCCCTTTACGGATAGTGGGATCTCCTACCCGTACAATCTCAGCTTCGAAAACAACCAGTTCATCTCCTCCATGGCGGACATCCCCTCATCCCTGCTATCGGGTGCCGGGGTACAAAGCAGGCCCCCCACAATCCCTCCAAGCCGCTGGGTGCTCCCACCCCCCTAAGAGACTGTCTAAGTGGGTGTGATCCTATTCTTGTTTTATAGACGCCTTAAATTCGACTCCCATTCGATGACTTAAAAAAATATTTACAAACAATACACCTGGAATATCAATGTCCTCGTTGTTTTTCCTTTTTCTTTTTCTGTCTGATAGTAAATTGTTCATCTTTTCGAGCCTGTTTTTCCGCACTGCTCTGCTGTTTCTTTTGCAATTTTTTCTTCTCTAGCTCTTCTCTCATGTAATCTTGTGCAAAAGTAGATGGTTTGGTCGTTTCTTTGATTCTATCCATTTCTCGACGAACTTCTCTTTGCACCCTTTTTGGATTCATGCGCTTGATTTCAAGAGTGAATGCTTTTGGTTCTCCGAACTTTAGTTCTTGATAATGAGCTAGGACAAATTCATAAACTTCTGGGTCAGTGGGTTCACCTCCAAAAATATGCCTTGCAACGGCGTACCCTTCTTTGTCAGTCCTTTCAAAAGTACCTACCCAATATCGTTTATCAAAAAAGATCGTAGCTTGAATATGAGCCATATTTCATCCGATTTATGCTTTTTTAGTTACAGCTTCAATCATCCTGCAAATTTCTTCAATGTCGACATCAGGTCGATCAACCTGGACCAGATGACCGCTTCTCTCCGAAACAATACATCGAGCGTGTGCCGATTCATCCAGATGCTGTTTTTTTTAACTTTTCCAGTTCCTCACGGTTTTTGTGTAGTGCTTGCTTTGACATTCCAGGTCGAATAGGTCGCTTTGGGTCTCTGGATATTACGGTAACTGGATGATTTCTCGCGATGCGAAAAGGCATCAGACCGCAGTAAGGACACATGAGAAGGGCTTTCAATCTCACCTACTCCTCATCATTTGAAACGCCTCGATGTCCCCCTTCAGTTGATTCGAATTTGATATTTTTATCTCTCTTAGATAGAAGTAGGCTTGGATATTTAGAGGCGTGCATGTTCCGTTTTGTTATTTTTGCAGCAGTCCTTCCCCTGAGCACCTTTGCTGACACGCTTAAAGAAGAGGAAAACTGCCCAAAGGGTAAACGCCCCTATCGAGCAGGTGTCCGCCATATTGAAAGCGGCGGCATCGGCTATAAAGATGGGTATACGACTCTTGAGGGATTTTTCGCCCCCGATCCGAGTCAATGGAAAGTCACTCCCTTTTTGGATGTTAGAGGCCACATTTTTGATAATGGAAAATGGGCGGCCAATGCAGGCGCTGGCCTAAGAGTTCTCTGGGGAAACAGAGCCTATGGCATCAACAGCTACTACGACTATAGAAATACAAACCGCTTTCACTCGAATCAAATCGGGATAGGCCTGGAAACTCTCGGCCAGCTTTTCGACTTGCGGATCAACGGCTATCTGCCTGTGGGCGCAAAAACTAGCAGTCCCTATGACGCCACCTTTGCGCGTTTTTCGGGTAATTACATGCTCGTCTCGGAAAAAATTCAATCTGCAATGAAAGGAGCCGATGCAGAGTTGGGCTTTCATTTCGGAAAGTTTGAATCGTTCGATTTCTATGCAGCGGCAGGTCCCTACTACTTCATCGGAAAACATGACCCTGCGACCTGGGGTGGAAAAGCGAGGATCTCTTGCACATTCAAGGACATTCTCACTCTAGAGATCAGCGACTCCTACGACGGAACCTTCCATAACAAATTCCAAGGGCAGATTGCCTTGAGCTTTCCCTTTGGTCCCAAATCAAAAGTCAAAAAAGCAGGACGCCCCTGCAATGTGGCAAGTAGACTCAATGCCCGGATGCTGCAGCCGGTAGGCAGACAAGAGATCATCGTCATCAATCATGCAAGGAAACAAACCGTTGCCATCGATCCCGCAACAGGAAAGCCCTACTTCTTTGTTTTTGTCGATAATACAAGCCATTCAAACGGCACCTATGCAAGTCCTTATCACACCTTAGTGCAAGCACAAGACAACTCCTCCCCGAACGATATCATCTATGTATTCCCTGGAGATGGATCAACAACGGGAATGGATTCAGGGATCTTTTTAAAGGCGAACCAGAAATTTTGGGGCTCTGGGATCACCCACTCGATCCAAACATCTCAGGGAACAATCTCCATCCCCGCGCAAAGCAGCTCCTCACCCACAATTACGAATACCAATATCGATACAGACGGCAATGCGATCACCTTAGCAAGCAATAACGCCATCAGCGGCATTCACATTACATCTGCAATGAATGATGCCATCTATGGGACGGATCCTCAAAACTTGGAAGTGTCTTCTTGCACGATCGAAAATTCCACGACTTACGTGATCGAGGCTTCCTTTTCTGGCGATGCGACCATATCCATCACGAACAACCAGTTTTTAGATAACGTCAATGGAGTCTTTTTGACTCTTCACGGGACCTCTTCCCTCGTCTGCTCGAATAATACATTTAGTGGCCAAACTTCTATCTCTAGTGTTCCTCTAGAGGTAGCGGCAAGTCAAAATGTCCTTACCTCCCTCATCGAAAACAACGTCTTCAATGACAATACAACTGGCGGCATCCGATTTGCCCTCGATCAGGTCGTCGATGCCGATATCCGGTTGCTTAGCAACACCATTTCAAATAGCGGAACAGGATCCCAGGCGAGCTTGGGATCGAGCTGCGTTGCCATTTCAACCGGGACTAATGAGCACTGCGCAATCACACTAGAAGGCAACTCGTTCACTGGCAACGATGGAAATACCCTCTACCTACACACCTCAGGAGCCATTCACACTCTTGAAGTCACGGCAGCGACCAACACAATGTCTGATAATGGAGGGTCCGCCCTCGTTCTTGCGACCCCAGTGGATACGTTGACGCTATTGGCTACAGACAACACCATCACAGGAATCGGTGATAATGGAATCGCTGTCATCAGTTCCTCACTCACCACAACTGGCAACATAACAATAAGTGACAACGTGATTACAGACGTTGTAAACGCATCAAATGGCATTGCTGTTAACCAGGATTTTTCTACACTCGAATTAACCCTATTGGACAACGAAATTGCCAGATGCGAAGGGACGGGGATCCTCAGCTATGCCCCTACTGGTATCGATTCTTTGACCTGCACGATTTCAGGAAACACGATCGGCCAGTGCCAAAACCTCTCATCCAATGCAGCTGCAGGTCTTGATATCGAGCAATTCACGAATCTTGTGGGACCTGTGACGGACAACACCCTATCTAATAATACAGGCCTTGCTTTCATGATTGGCTCGACCCTACCAAGTCCTACAGCCTGTCTTACTCTCACTGGTAACGACAACGACGGCGACTACCTTCTGGTAAATCCAGTAGATGGTCTCTTCAACTTAAGCCCATGCGATGTCGATTCTGTCAACATAGGTACAATCAACACTTCAGGCGTGATTACCCCTGTCCAATCGTGTCCGGGCGCCACTCCCTGCCCTCCTTGACCCAGCCGGAGGAATTAGGGACTATGAACAAAGACGTCGAACTGCCATTTAGTTGATGCACCCAGCCGGCTGAGGTTCCCTAAGGCCATCGCATCGGCCGTAAGATAGGCGGCCCCGATCCGATGCCCTTTGGCTGCTGCATCCCGGACGGCGATATCTGTGAGGGCGATGCTCAGTCCCATACGGCGCATCTCTGGAAGAGTAGCGGCACCCCATAGACTGATGATGTTCCGATCGACGAGTGTGGAAAGGGCCGAGACAGTCCTTCCCTCTTTTTTTGCAAGGTACAGAGCCATGTTAGGCTCTGAATTCTGCAAAGCATTTTTCAAAAATGTGACGCGAAACTTTTTGGCGGCTTCATCGACTCCGAAGATGTGACATGTGAGATCATTGAACGCGCGTATCCCCTCTTCATCCTTGACGCATTCGATGGAACATCCCTCAGCAATATTTGGCTCAGGATGGTGTGGATCGAGGGAAAAGAGCATTCCTCGGAAAAGTCCGATGGGATTAAGGCCATGGTCGAGCAATCTCTTGCGACTTTTTTCATCCGCTGGCGCATCGAGATACCAAACAAAAGGAACTTGTGCCTGATTGAAATAGGAGATCTGCTGCTCGACTAGCGCATCATCCTCGGGATCACCCATCACCACATTGTGAAAGGCATAAGGGTAGCCGGAGTAAGCACGCACGATCCCTCCCAACTTCTCAATGCAGGCGTCAGATACATAACGAGAAGCTGTCAATAAGCGCAGATAGTCACAATAGTGCTCCTTTAAGAGACTGAGAGCGTGGGGAGAATCTGAAAAAACTCTAGTGACTTTTTGGCAGTGTGTCGCCACCATCGTTGGAATACACGATTGCATTAGAGAATGTGAAATACGAAATACCATGGTGTACACTCAAGCCTTTTGCCTTAACGCAAAAAAGGCACCTGGAGGAGTACCCTCAGGTGCCTTAAGTCTCCGGATGCTAGATTCGAACTAGCGACCAATGGATTAACAGTCCACTGCTCTACCGCTGAGCTAATCCGGAACAGAACGTCCGAGTATAGTCAACTGGGGTTTTTAGAACAACGGGGATTTTTTTAACTTTTTTATTTATTCCCTAGAGAGATATGCTCAAGACCTATGGATGAGATCTACGGGTTCATCGAGAATATCGTCTATGCAGAAGAAGAGCGCGGCTTTACCGTGGCACGGCTTAAAGAGCCTAAAAAACGGGATCTGACCTGCATTGTGGGGTATATGCCGTCCGTGCAGCCGGGAGAATCGATCCGCTGCAAGGGAACCTGGAAAGTGCACCGGGAGTATGGACAGCAGTTTGAGGTGCAATCCTTCGAATTGCAGGCGCCATCCGACCTGTTGGGAATTCAAAAATACCTGGAATCGGGGATGATCAAGGGGATCGGCCCTGTCTATGCAGAGCGGATCGTCAAGTGCTTTGGAATGAAGACGCTCGATGTGATCGACCAAGCACCGGATAGGCTGCATGAGGTCCCGGGCATTGGAGCGAAACGGGTCGACAAGATCAAAGGGTGCTGGAGCGACCAAAAAGCCATTCGAAGTGTCATGGTCTTTCTCAGAGGGCATGGGGTCTCCCCTTCTTATGCACAAAAAATCTTTAAACATTATGGAGATAAGAGCGTCGAGGTCGTCAGGGACAACCCCTATCGGCTCGCCAAGGAGATCCATGGGATCGGTTTTAAGTCGGCCGACGCCATCGCCCAGGGTCTCGGAATCGCACTGGATGCCAATACTCGAATCGATGCGGGGATCGAGTATGTCCTCTGGGAGCTGAGCAATGAAGGACATGTCTGCTACCCCCGGGCGGAGCTGATCCCCGAGGTAGAAGCCATCCTAGGGGTGCCCAAGGAGCGAATCGAGGAGCGCATTCGGGTACTTGTAGAGAGACAAGACCTGATCGAAAAAGGGGAAACGGTATGGGTGCGGCCGCTCTATCTCACCGAGATTGGAAGCGCGAGGGAGATGGCGCGCCTGCTGCAGGGAACGTGTCGTTTGAGAGCTGTACAACTCGATAAAGCGCTCGAATGGGTACAAAAGCAGCTAGCTATTGAGCTCGCCCCTGAGCAAGCGCATGCGGTGATGCTCGGGGTGAAAGAGAAGGTGCTCATTGTGACGGGGGGACCTGGAACGGGCAAGAGCACAATCACCAAGGCCATTCTAACCATCACAGAAAAGCTTACATCGCGGATTTTACTAGCGGCACCTACTGGTAGGGCGGCGAAGCGGATGACGGAGATCACAGGAAAAAAGGCATTTACGATTCACAGCCTTTTGGAGATGGATTTTAAGGCGGGGAAGTTTAAGCGCAACCGAGACAATCCCCTCGAATGCGACCTGCTGATTGTCGACGAGGCGAGTATGATCGATACGCAACTGATGCATCATCTCCTCAAGGCAGTTCCAACCGATGCCAGGCTGATTTGTATTGGGGATATCGATCAGCTCCCGAGCGTCGGTCCTGGCAATGTGCTCAAAGACATCATCCGCTCTGAGAGGGTGCCCGTAACGCTTCTGAAGAAAATCTTTAGACAGGCAGCGGGCTCCCTCATTGTCACCAATGCCCACCGGATCAATGCGGGAGAGTTCCCCGATCTCCGCTATAGTCCTCAGGGCGATTTTCAATTCCTCGAGGCGGAGACGCCCGAGGAGATCCTTCCGATTATTGTTGACCTCGTGTCACATAAGCTCCCCAAGTCCCATCGCTTTCATCGATTTGACGACATCCAGGTCCTATCTCCTATGAAGCGGGGCCTGATCGGCAGTGAAAATCTCAACCTAGTCCTCCAAGAGAAGTTAAACCCCTCCCCTACTCCTCTCATGCGGATGGGGCGCCGTTTCCACATCGGAGATAAGGTAATGCAAATCCGCAACAACTATGAAAAAGAGGTCTACAACGGAGATGTCGGCAAAATCCTAGAGATCGACCTCTCTGAACAGTCCCTGAAAGTGGGATTCGATGGAAAGATCGTCCCCTATGAGTTTCTCGAGATGGATGAGCTCGTCCTCGCCTATGCCGTATCGATCCATAAGTACCAAGGGAGTGAATGCCCCTGCGTGATCATCCCCATCCACACCTCCCATTTCAAAATGCTCTTCCGCAACCTCCTCTACACGGGGCTGACGAGGGGAAAAAAACGGGTCGTCTTTGTAGGTACGAAAAAGGCGCTCGCCATGGCCGTCCGCAACCAAGAGGTCCTCAAAAGGCACACAGGTCTTACCGAGGCTTTGCAAGAGGTTCTCTCTCCAATGAGATGAGTTATAGAACTCTATTCTATAGCTCATGTTTACGCACAAAAATGAGTTATAGAAGGAGTTCCCTCATGACTTCCTTTCGAGTAAGCCGATCAGGACAACTCCCGATACGCCATGGATCCCGGTAGCGAATGCACTAATGGGTAAGCCTCGAAATAGGGTGCGCCACTGGTGGCGGGGGATCCCCATCTGTCTGAGGGTATTTGCCGCATCAAAGGGAGCTGCGATAAAACTCGTCGCAAGCGTCGTTTTGATTCCCGCAACGGTAAGTTGGCTGAGAGTAGGCTGACTCCCCTCCTGATCTCTGAAAATTTTCTGAAACACCAAGAAACTCGCCCAATGGGATGCTTGCCTTCTCCATTGAGAGCCAAGCCCACTCCATCCGCGCCTAAAAAAATCGGAAAAGGTGAGGCGCTCATTGCAGCTGAGGAGGATCCTCGCTCTATCTAGAGGAGCGAGCGCGGTATCGATCGTCGCGATGGAAAGGCCTGTGAGGGCCTGCTGCGCAAGAGGTCCCACATGGCATGGATCTAAGCTAGGAGGAACTATGGTGATCATCGGCCACACCCAGATTTCGCGATAAGCCCATTTGGCGAGATGAGGCGCTGCACCTGCGTAAAACCCGCGAAAGCCCCTCTTCTCCCAGATGGAAGCGGCGACGCGGTCGCATCTACCCCCGCCAAGCTGCTGATGGGTTTTGATCACTTGTAGAGGACACACAAAGAGCGTAGCTCCCATCGTGCGAACCAGACCACACATGCTGCTCTGCCACACAGGAGGTGGAGTCGCATCGCATGGTGCCGTCATGATCACCTGTTTTTGAGCTTGTCGATCTCGATTTGAATCGTCTCATCTTCGACCCTGGCAAAAAGGATCTGAGGCGCTGGGAGAGATTGCCCTTCAGGGAATTGCCCTGAGGCTACTTGATCCCAATGGTAGGTTGTGAGGGGTTTTGTGAAGCCGAGCAAATGCCAGAGCTTTTCTGCTGTTTCAGGAAGGATGGGAGCAGAGATCAGCGCGAGGGCTTTTAGGCACTCGAGACAGCACCCGATGGTATTATGCATATCTTGGTGAGTCAGTGCACTACGAGCTGAGACCCACGGCTTTTTGCTGTCGAAATAGACGTTTCCAAGCTGAGCTAGCTCCATAATGACCTGGCTTGCGCGCCTTAAGCGGAAATTCTCATAGGCCTCTGCCGCCTCTTGGACGAGTGCCTTCACTTTGCCGAGGAACTCGCTATCTTGAGGATGCAGGTCGTGAACGTGAGGGCTTTTTCCCTCGCACTGTTTCTGGAGGAAGACGAGAGTGCGGTTGACGAGGTTGCCATACTTTCCGAGGAGCTCACTGTTGCAGCGGAGTTGAAAATCCTTCCAGGAGAACTCTGAGTCCTGCGTTTCAGGCGCATTCGATGCGATGGCGTAGCGGATCTGATCCGCGGTGAACTTATGAAAGAAGGTCTCGAGGTCGATCGTCCAGCCATCCGATTTGCTGAACTGCTTCCCCTCGAGGTTATAAAACTCATTTGCGGGGAGCTCGTCGACAAGTTTGTAAGGGGTATTTTGTCCCATGATCATCGCTGGGAAAAAGACAGCGTGAAAGGGGATGTTGTCTTTGCCGATGAACTGGACGAGTTTTGTCTTGGGATCGAGCCAGTAGTTTTTCCACGCCTCGGGGTGGCTTGTTTTCTCAGCCCATTCTTTCGTTGCGGAGATATAACCAATCGGGGCATCGAACCAGACGTAGAGTACCTTTCCCTCTGCACCAGGTAGAGGGACAGGAATGCCCCACTCCATGTCGCGTGTGATCGCACGGGGCTTGAGATCGTCGATGTACCCTTTGACAAAGTTCAAGACGTTCGGTTTCCATTTTTTCTCCGCGATCCAGCTAGCGAGCTTCTCTTTAAAGAGATCAAAGCGTAGGTACCAGTGTTTCGTTGGTTTACGGATGAGAGGAGAGCCTGTAATCTTGGAACGAGGATGAAGGAGATCGGTCGCCTCATAGCTAGCACCACATTTTTGGCACTCATCACCGCGCGCGCTGTCAAAGCCACACTTAGGGCACGTCCCGACGACATAGCGATCGGCAAGGAAACGGTTTTCCTTTTCAGAATAGAGCTGATCGTCAGTGCGCTCTTCGATATAACCGTTTTTGTAGAGGTCGGTAAAAAACTGCTGAGTCACCGCAGTATGCCCTGGCCATGTCGTCCGAGAAAAATGATCGAAAGAGAAATTCAGCTGGGCAAAGAGATCGGCAATGACGGTATGGAAAAGATCGACCTGTTCCTTAGGGGTGCGACCGGCCATCTCCGCGCCGAGGGTTATGGCGATTCCATACTCATCGGTGCCGCAGATATAGAGAACGTCATTACCCTTTAATCGCTCATAACGCGCATAACAATCGCCTGGCAAATAAGCGCCTGCGATGTGTCCAAAATGCAACGGCCCATTCGCATAGGGAAGCGCTGATGTGATGAGAACCTTCTTGGGGATCACGAGCCCTCTTCTTCCTCTTCCATCTTCTGCAGATCTTTGATGTACTGCTCACTTGGATTTCGTTTGATCTCACCGAGGAGCTTATCCATATTCACCTCATGGCCCGATTTGATATAAAATCTGGCAAGGCGAATGGCTTGGTTGGCAAGCTCGAAGTTGCTCTTGAAAAGACCTCGTAAACTTTCATTCGTTAGCAGGTCTTTTTTTCTCGTGAACTCTCTCATGCTTTCTCCTCAAGATTAATTCTGTGCTCTTCCGCAATGATGATACTGCGCAAAATCGCGTAAGCTTGCTCTAAATTGTCGTTGACGATGTGGTAGTCATAATGTTTGACCATCGCCATCTCTTTTTCCGCCCACGACAGGCGCTTTTCAATCACTTCCTCACTTTCCGTCTGCCGCTTTGTCAGCCGCTCCTTGAGCCTCTCCAATGAAGGAGGGCTTAAAAAGACGTAGATCGCGGGAAATCCCATCTCTCTTAGCTGCGTGGCTCCCTGTGTATCGATTACCAAAAAGACGTGGAAGCCCTTTTCTCTCTGGGTAAGGACATGGGACTTGGAAGTGCCGTAATAATACCCGAAAACCTCCGCATATTCAAGGAAATCCCCAGAGCGAATCTTTTCTTCAAATTTCTCTCTAGAAAGGAAGAAGTAATCCTTCCCCTCCACTTCCCCTGGACGGGGAGGACGTGTGGTGCATGAAACGCTCTCCACAATACAAGGAAATTCTTGAGATAGCATCCGCACCAGGGTCGTCTTCCCCGTTCCTGCAGGAGCACTGAGAACAAAAATAAACCCTTGAGAAAGGTTGCCGAGTAGTTTTTGATTCATGTCACTCGATATATTGCATTTGTTCTTGGATCTTTTCAAGTTCTGCTTTCATGGATGGGATATAACATTGGGCCGTTTCAAAAAGAACCACATCGCATTCCTGACCGTGATAGGTCTGCGCCTTTTCCTTTTCTAAATACCGGATCTTATTTAACATATCTTTCATTAAAGTTTCTAAATATCCACGAGCTGTAAAAAGGCTAGTGCGAGATTGTGCAATATCTTGCTTTAAACCTTCCAAGCGCGCAAAAACATCCATGCGATGGGTCGCCCCTATGAGAGGATTCTTCTTAAGCACTTTCTCAAATTTGAGAGCAGAAGATTCCAGGTCATTCAAACTCCTTACAACATTCTCCTGAGCTTCTCTCTGCGCATCCTGATCTACGTAGCGGAGAGCTTTTTCTGCTATGACACTCTCTTGACTTAGCCGATCCAGAGGAAGTGTGCATATTCTATCCGGGCCAAACAGAAAATAGTTGTCTTGGGGTATAAATGGAGAAGACCATCTCGTTAAAGGTATCTCTTGAAAAAGCACATCCACACATTTAGTTTCTGCAGGAAGCTCAAGAGAAAACTGGGTGGGTTTGGAAACAGGGGGTGTCAGTAGAGGGGCTAGTCCTTGTCGAAATACAAATGCCAGACGAGACTCAGCGTTGATTGGATTGATCAGAAAAGGAATGGTAATACGAGACGCGCATTTCAGTAACGTTATCATAAATCCCCTTATTCGATGTTTTGTACTTGTTCGCGGATCTTTTCGAGTTCTCCCTTCATCGTCACGACGCAAAGGGAGATATCACTGTCACTGGATTTCGAGCCGAGAGTGTTGATCTCTCGGTGCATTTCTTGGGTCAAAAAGTCGAGGGTCCTTCCTATGGCTCTTTCCTTGGAAAAGAGGTGAAGGCGGAATTGTTCAATGTGGGTTCTTAGGCGAACGAGCTCCTCAGTCACGTCCATCTTTTCAGCGAGAAGGGCCACCTCGCGTGCAATTTTCTCCTGAGCCTCGCCGTGAAGGTGCCCCATTTCTTTAAATCTTTCGTGCAGCTTTTTTCGGTAGCGATGGAGAGGCTCTTCCCTCTTTGTTTCGATTACGGCGAGATTTTGCTCGAGAATCTTGAGTCTTTTTTCCATATCGAGGGAAAGGACCTTTCCTTCCCTTTCCTTCATCTGGATGAACTCATCCAAAGCGCTATCTACGAGCTGTTTTAGAGCTGCGCGGAGTGCCTCCTCATCCTGTTTCGATTCAATAGGGGCAACTGTTTGCATCTGAGTGACTAGGAAGGGTAAATCAACCGCCTTTGACCCATATCCTAAATCGGTCGCGATCTTCTCCCATCCCTCTTTGAGGCCTTTGAGCTGCGCATAGAAGTTTTCCAAAAGGCGCGTAGGAAGCCCTTCGCTTTGCAAGCTGATACGCACTGTGATCTGTCCCCTTTCGACAAGTGCCGAGATCCACTTGCGGATCTCCATGTCAAAGCGCAAGAGATCTTTGGGCAGATAGATTGACATGTCGAGCATTTTGCGATTTACCGAGTGGATCTCGATTAGAAAGCGCCCAAGGGGGCCTCCCGTAGCGAGTCTGCTAAATGCCGTCATGCTTTTGACCATACCGCTTACCTAGATTTGAGGGGTTCAAATGAGATCCGATGAAGAGGGCAGGGGCCGTATTTTTCAATTGCTTGGAGATGCTCCCGAGTCCCATAGCCCTTGTGCTTTGCAAAGCCATATTCAGGCCACTGAGAATCGTAAGTGTTCATAAGAGCATCGCGCGTCTCTTTCGCAAGGATCGACGCCGCTGCAATGGAGTAGCACCGGGAATCTCCCCTCACAATAGCCTGGCCGGGCACCTGCGTACGCGGCATCCGGTTCCCATCGATCAGAAGGTAATCGGGAGGCTGTGGAAGATGAGAAATCGCGAGAAGCATCGCCCGAAAAGTCGCTTGGAGAATGTTGATCTGATCGATCAGGGAGGCATCGACAATGCCTGTTCCATATTCGACTAGAGGATGGGAGATGATCTCTTGAAATAGGCGCGCACGAACGGAAGGAGAGAGAGACTTGCTATCGTTCACCCCAGAGATCTCAGTCCCCTCGGGAAGAATGCAAGCCGCAGCAACAACGGGACCCGCGAGGGGGCCCCTACCTGCTTCGTCAACGCCAGCAATGCGGACATAGCCACACCGGCGCGCCTCCACTTCAAAAGCGTGCATGCGCACTCCTTACGGGATTTAGGTCGCTGGTGTGCTCTCTTCTGCTACAGCAGCTGCTTTTGCAGCACCTTTACCAGGGCCGATCTGCTCTTTTACTTTCGAAGCCTTACCAGAAGAGCCGCGGAGGTAATAGAGCTTGCTCTTGCGAACATCGCCCGATTTCATCACTTCGATTTTGGAGATTTTGGGGCTGTTGATCAAAAACACGCGCTCCACACCTGCTCCATAAGAGAAGCGGTAAAGGGAGACGGTTTCAGAAATGCCAGATCCTCGTCTTGCGATCACAGTTCCTGTAAACTGCTGAACGCGCTCTTTTTCCCCTTCAATAATACGCTGGTGGACACAGATCGTATCCCCTACGCGGAAGGCAGGGATGTTGCTCTTGAGCTGCTCTGCTTCCATCTCCTGAATTACTTGACACTGTTTCATCGCTTTTCCTCACAAAAATTAGTCTTAACTCAACAAATCGGGTCGCACAAGTTGGGTCTTTTCCCTTCCCTTCTGCAAGCGCCACTTCTCGATCTCCGCATGATTACCACTTAGGAGAACATCGGGCACCTCACGCCCATTAAACTCTTCTGGCCTCGTATAGGATGGGCCCTCTAGGATCCCTTTCTGGAAGGATTCCGCCTGAGAGGCCTCCTCATGACCTAGCACACCAGGTATAAACCGGATGGTCGCATCGACAAGGACAATCGAAGCGAGGCACCCATTCGTCAGCACATAATCGCCAATGCTGATCTCCTCATCGACCTCCGATTCGACAATCCGCTCATCGAGTCCTTCATAATGGCCACAGATGAGAATCAGATGCTTTTCACGCGCAAGGCGCTCGCAAATCGCCGCTGTGAGGGGTTTTCCCTGAGGTGAAAGATAAACCACATGGGCCCCCTCCCTCTTCACACTGCGAATTGCCTCGCGCATCGGACCTGGCATGAGGACCATTCCCGGCCCTCCGCCGTAGGGGCGGTCATCGACTTTTCGATGCTTTCCCTCGCCAAAATCGCGGATATTCGTTAGCCGGATGGTGACCAATCCCCTCTCAAGCGCCCTTTTCACCATACTCACGCGGAAAGGCCCATCGAAGTACTCGGGAAAAAGAGAGAGGATGTCGATCTGCATCGCTTAAGCTACAGCTTTTTTCAGCGCGCGTCTTTTTCCAGCCTTTTTCACGCGGCGCGCATGTTCATTTGCGCGAATCCCCTTCATCACATCGGGTGCGATGCGCGTAAGAAGCGATTGCGCGTTCGGGCTAAGCTCTGCGCCAAGACCTACCCAGTAGTTGATCCGGTCGCTATGCACGACGCAGTCTTGTGCTGCTGTGCTGAACGGATTGTACCAGCCGAGCATCTCGAGGTATTTGCCATCGCGCGGATTGCGGATGTCTGTCACCACGAGGCGATAGGTTTGGCGGTTTTTGCGCCCCTGTTGCCGCAGTCGAATTTTTAAGGCCATAGTGCTACTTTCTCCTTCACTAACCCCAAGGCATCTTGTTGCCAAAGGGCATTTTTCCTGTTTTTTTCATTTCATTTTTCATAGACGGTATCTCTTTGCAAAACTGCTTGAGCCGCTTAAATCCTTTAACCATCCGGTTCACATCGTCAATCGAAGTGCCGCTCCCCTTCGCAATTCTACGGCGTCTGCTGGGAGAGAGCTCCTCTTTTTCGATCCGCTCAGAGCGCGTCATAGAAGAGATCATCGCCTCGATCTGACCAAACTCCTTCTCATCGAAATCGATATCGCCAAGCCCCGACATCCCCGGCACCATTTTGAGAAGGGATTTAAATGAACCCATTTTCTTAATCATTCCCATCTGCTTGAGATAGTCATCATAGGTAAATGCCGCTTTGAGCATCTTTTTCTCAAGGGCCTTACTCTCCTCTTCGTCGTATGTCTCTTTCGCTTTGCGCACGAGATTAATTACGTCGCCCATTCCCAAAATCCGATCTGCCATCGATCGAGGATTAAATGGCTGCAAGTCGCCGATCTTCTCTCCGATTCCTTCAAATAGGAGGGGCTTTTTCGTCACTTCAGAGATGGAGATCGCAGCTCCAGCTCTTGAACTTCCGTCGAGCATGGTGAGAATGGAGCCGGTGATCTGGACGCATTTGTCAAATTCGACAGCGGTTTTTACCGCATCTTGTCCCGTAGCAGCGCTTGCAACGAAGAGCACCTCATGGGCACCAGTTACTTCTTTAATCTCTTTCAGCTGGGCCATGAGCTCTTCATCCACGTGCAGGCGTCCTGCCGTGTCGAGAATGAGCACATCGCACCCTTTTACCCTTGCCTCTTCGAGAGCCTCTTTAGCGACCTTTACAGGACGCATCTCCCCTTCAATCGAGAAGAGAGGCACCTCAATCTGGGAGGCGAGTTTTTTCAGCTGCTCAACTGCAGCGGGCCTTTGCAGGTCACACGCCGCGAGAAGAACGCTCTTTCCCCCTTTCTTGAAATAAGCTGCTAGCTTTGCACAATGGGTCGTCTTTCCAGAACCCTGAAGACCGCAGAGAAGAATCACCGTAGGCTTGCCCTTTAGAACAAGGGGTGTCTCCTCGCTTCCCATCAGCGCGATCAGCTCATCGTGAACGACTTTCGTGAATTGCTGACCTGGCGATACCGATTTGATCACCTCATCGCCAAGAGCCTTTTCTTTGACCCGTTTTACAAACTGACTTGCCACCGCGTAATTCACGTCTGCATCGAGAAGAGCCAGACGCACATCGCGCACAGCTTCAGCAATATTCTCTTCTGTCAGGGTCTTTTTTCCTGTCAGAGAGGAGAACATTTGCTGGAATTTATCTGTCAGTGCGCCAAACATAAATAGCTAAATTTTAAATTTACAGGCGAAGTCCACATCAATAGACATCACCTAAAAAAGCAGACTCTAGGATAGAGAGAAACTTATTCAAATTCAAGGAAAAAGAACCGGTCGTGCCCTGCCCAGTCTTTTTCCACTTTTTTTCCCTTCCAGCAGGGGGCATCAAAGAGAGAAAGTAGAGCCTCGCCCTGCCCTGTCCCGATTTCAAATATCCCTTTAGCTCCCGAATTTAAGTAGGCTGGAAGGGCCTCTTTTAGCCGTTTGTAGAACAGGAGACCATCCTCCCCTCCAATTAGGGCTCCTTGGGGCTCGTAATCGCGCACGCTCCCATCCAGCGCCTGATAGTCTCCCTGGCGGATATAAGGCGGATTGCAGAGCACAAGATCCGCCTTACGCCCTGAAAAGGGCTCCAAAAGATCCCCTTCCAAAAGCTCAACCGAGACCCCATTTTTCTCCGCATTTTCGCGAGCTACCGCTAATGCCTCGGGGGAAATATCTGAGAGAGTGACATTAAGCTCTGGCCTCGCTTTTTTAAGCGCAATGCCAATACAACCCGATCCTGTGCAGAGATCCCAAACCACAGCCCCCTCTTTAGCGAGCTTTACAGCAGCGTCGACGAGTAGCTCCGTCTCAGGGCGGGGGATGAGAACAGCTGGCGTAACGCGAATTGCACAGTGGTAAAAAGGGACCTCTCCTAGAATATAGGCAACTGGTTCCCCTTTTGCTGCCCGTTTTAAGTAGGTGCGAATCCCCTCGAGCTCAGGCTCGGCAAGCGGGCGATCAAACTGCATGTAGAGATCGAGGCGGGGCACCTGAAGAGTATGACTGATCAGCTCTTCTGCAGTGCGCCGGGCTCTTGTGATCCCTTTACTCTGCAAAAAGGTGGTGGTAATTTGGAGGACTTCCCCTAATGTCTTCATAGGGCAGCATCGCCAACAGCGGCGAGTTTCTGCTGGTGGAAATAAGCAACCAGCGCCTCTGTGAACTCATCGAGATCCCCATCCATAATCAGATTGAGCTTATAGAGAGTCAGTTCAATCCGGTGGTCAGTTACCCGGTTCTGCGGGAAATTGTAGGTCCGAATCCGCTCGGAGCGATCACCCGTTCCCACCTGCGAAGAGCGCAAAGAGGCGAGCTCCTTCTCTGCTTTGATTCGCTTTTCCTCAGAAATCTTTGCGACGAGAAGGCGCATCGCCTTGTCTTTATTCTTATGCTGGCTCCGCTCTTCTTGGCAGTAGACAACGGTCCCCGTTGGAATGTGGGTGATCCGGACGGCAGAATCTGTGGTATTGACGTGCTGGCCTCCCGCACCGGAAGCGCGGTAGGTATCGATTTTCAGATCTCGCTCATCCAGAACGACTTTTTCCTCTTCGCCAGGCTCGAGCAAAATTGCCACGGTGATAGCGGAGGTATGTACTCTCCCCTGCGCCTCTGTCTTAGGGACACGCTGGACTCGGTGCGTACCTGCTTCATATTGCATCAGACGGTGGACGTTGTGGCCAGAAAGCACCATGACGTACTCCTTAAATCCCCCCATTTCAGAAGAGGCGCAAGAGAGGAGCTCGTATTTCCACCCCTTTTTATCGGCATAGAGCTTATACATGCGCACGCAATCGCCGACAAACAGGGCCGCTTCGTCACCACCTGTTCCGGCACGTACTTCTAAGATAATATTGCGACTGTCCCTAGGATCAGGGGGAATAAGCAGTGCTTCTAGCCGCTGACGGGCTTTGACAACCGCTTCTTGCAAGGAAGCAATCTCTTGACGGATCACCTCGAGAAACTCAGCGTCTTTTTCCGTCTTCTGAAGTTCTAGATTCTCCTGAAGCTGTTTCTCAAGACTTGCGATCCCCTTCCACTCCTCGCGAATCTCTGAGAGATAGGCGTGCTCTTGAGCCAATTCGCGATACTGCTTTTGGTCCGCGAGCACATCCTCTTTCCCTAAGAGCTCCTCGACTTTTTCAAATCGCTTGAGGAGCTTGTGAATCTGCTCGTCCATGAGCTCTCTTTAGGAAGGTTTCTTCTTCGTCGTTTTTAGTGCAGTCTTTTTAGGAGATTTTTTCTCCTCTTTCTCTTCTTTTGCTTCCTTTACCTCAGGCTTCTTCGCATAGCGCTTGACGAACTTATCGACGCGTCCTTCTGAATCGATAAACTGCTTGCTTCCAGTGAAGAATGGGTGAGATGCAGAAGAGACGGGAACGCGGTAGGCAGGGTACTCTTTCCCTTCAAACATCTCCTTCTCTTTGGGCTGAAGGGTGCTTCCGCACACAAATTTAAACCCAGTCGATGAGTCGATGAATAGAACCTCTTGGTAGGGAGGATGGCCTTCTTTTTTCATTTGGTTACTCCTTAAAAATCAAAACATCTATCTTAAGAGGTCTTCCCCATTAAACGCAAGAGTTCTTGGCTAGAAATGCCATCCGGGCAGTGAGAAGCCCTTCGAGGACCCCCTCCTCATAGCGAAAGTGGGGATGATTCTCCAGGGCGGGAAAGTCGTTCGGCTGTAGCAGATCATCGGCAGTCACGCGGGGAATGATCCTCTGGGCGCACTCCATTAATTTTTTTTGTTGCGCCGCGATCAGCTCGTCAAACAAGGCTTCAAGCATTTGTCTCTCCTTATCTTAAAAAAATCGCGCATCAGCCCGGCGCTCTCTTCGGCCAAAACCCCTCTTTGCACCTCGACACAATGGATCGGATGGGACCCATCGAAGAGGTTGACCCAACTCCCCCCTGCACCGCAGCGCAGGTCGGGCGCCCCCCAGACGAGCCTAGCCAACCGTCCATGAATCATCGCCCCTGCGCACATGGGACAGGGCTCCAAGGTGCAATAGAGAGTACATTCGAGCAGGCGCCAATTACCCAGCACCCTGGATCCCTCCTTAATACAGAGCATCTCCGCGTGCTGAGAGGGATCCTGGGTCTCCTCCACAAGATTATGTGCTCTAGCGATGATCTCGCCCGCATAAACTAGGACTGCGCCGACAGGCACTTCCCCTCTTGCAAAACCCCTCTTTGCCTCTTGCAGAGCGGCCTGCATAAAAAATTCGTCTCGATCCATATCCATGTATCTGGTACAATTTAGCTGTTTGTTGACGGGATGTCAACGGGATCATCCGAGGAAAAACAGATTCTGGTTGCTCGGATTCCCGCGTTAAGGTACAATAAAGCCAATGTTTAACAAGTTAAAGTATGTCTACCAGTTTTAACTCTCAATGTACGGGAGATTTTTTAAATGTCATTAGATAAGGGTACTAAGGAAGAAATCACCAAGAAGTTTCAACTTCATGAGAAGGATACTGGCTCAGCAGATGTCCAAATTGCCATTCTCACCGAGAGAATCGCAGAGCTCACAGAACACCTCAAGCTCGCTCCAAAAGATCATGGATCGCGCCTGGCTCTTCTAAAGCTCGTTGGACAGCGGCGCAAGCTTCTGGACTATCTCAACTCTACAGACACTAAGCGCTATCAAACTTTGATTACACGTCTGAACCTCCGTAAGTAATTTTTCGATCCGCCAATCTGAGTAATCGGTTGGCGGATTTTTCTTTGCCTTTGATTCCCCACATGTATATAGTACTTTTTGTCGATGGATGAAATGTCCTCTATTATGGAGAAAAACCTTATTTTTCTCCCTGGCAGTGGTCAATTCACCCACCGGCGGTTGAAAATTTAAATTTTGAGGTTTACACCCATGCAATTCGATAAAAGAGCTATTTCCGTATCCGTTGGGGGTCGTGAGATCACCTTTGAAACAGGCAAAATTGCCCGTCAGGCGGGTGGCGCCGTCCTCGTTCGCTCTGGGGAGACCATTCTCCTTGGAACGGCCTGTGCAGGACCTGCCCCAAGCGAGGAGATCGATTTTCTCCCCTTACGCGTCGACTATCAGGAGAAGTTCTCCTCTGCGGGAAAAACCCTCGGTGGGTTTATCAAGCGGGAAGGACGCCCTGCAGAGCGAGAGATCCTCGTCTCCCGTCTGATCGACCGCCCCCTCCGCCCTCTCTTTGAAGATGGGTACCACAATGAAGTCCAAGTGCTCGCTTATGTCTTCTCCTATGATGGGATCCATGCACCTGAGCCTTTGGCAATCTGCGCCGCATCTGCCGCGCTAGTCATTTCCGATATCCCTCTTATTAAACCGGTCGCAGCAGTCCGCGTGGGAATGGTCGATAATACCTTCCTCATCAACCCGACTGTTGAAGAACAGAAAAGATCCCGTCTTGACCTACTCCTTGCAGGAACAGAGGATGCGATTCTCATGATCGAAGGGTATGCTGACTTCCTCAGTGAAGAGCAAATTCTTCAAGCAGTAGAAGAAGGGCAGCAGGCCATTGCAACCATCTGCAAAGCTCTAGAGGACTGGCAAAAACAGATCGGCAAAGAGAAAAATCGAGCAGGGATTCGCACCCTACCAGAAGATCTCCTCCAAGAGATCCGCACCATTGCAGGAAAGCGCTTAAGCGAAGCGCTAGCGATCAAAGAAAAAGCGGCGCGCGAAGAGGCGGTAAGTGCCATTTCCCTCGACATCAATGCCCACTTTTTCCCTGCAGATGTCGCAACCCCGCGCTTTAGCAAGACTTCTGTAAAAGTTGCTTTCAAAAAAGTCCAATCTGACCTGATGCGCGCAATGATTCTCGATACGAATATCCGCTCCGATGGACGCACCTGCGATCAGGTCCGCCCGATCGACATCGAGATGTCCCTTCTTCCAAGAACGCATGGAAGCGCCCTCTTTACTCGAGGAGAAACGCAGGCCCTTGCAGTCTGCACTCTCGGCGGTGAAACCATGGCACAGCGCGGTGAAAATCTCGAAGGAGAAGTAAATAGCCGATTCTACCTACAATACACCTTCCCCCCCTTCTCTGTCGGAGAAGTCGGCCGCATGGGAGCGCCAGGACGCCGCGAGGTAGGGCACGGAAAGCTCGCTGAACGCGCCCTTTCCATGGTGATCCCCCATATGGAACACTTCCCCTACGTCATCCGCCTCGAGTCGAACATCACAGAGTCCAATGGATCCTCGTCAATGGCGTCGGTCTGTGGAGGATGCCTTGCCCTGATGGATGCAGGAGTGCCGATCAAGCGCCCGATTGCTGGAATTGCCATGGGACTAATCCTAGAGAAAAATCGCTACGCGATCCTCTCCGATATCCTCGGCGTGGAAGATGCGCTCGGCGACATGGACTTCAAACTCACGGGCGATGCGAATGGAATCACCGCATTCCAACTCGATATCAAAGTGGAAGGGATCAATAAGCAGATCATGCAAGCGGCGCTCGCGCAAGCAAAGCAGGGGCGTCTGCATATCCTCTCCAAAATGCTGGAGATCTGCCCCAAGGCAAAAGAGACCCTTTCAAGCCACGCACCACGCATCGAATCTGTCTATATCAAGCCGAGCAAGATCGGCACGGTCATCGGGCCTGCAGGCAAGCAGATCCGCGCAATTGTCGAAGAGACAGGTGCCCAGATCGACATCGATGACAGCGGCAGAATCAGCATTGCGGCAACCACTGCAGAATCGATGAAACGGGCAAAAGAGATCATCCATAACCTGACAGCCGACATCGAAATCGGCAAGATCTACACAGGAAAAGTGGTTTCGATTGTCGCTTTCGGCGCTTTCGTGGAAATCTATGGAAAAGAGGGGCTCTGCCACATCTCTGAGATCTCCAACTCACGCATCCAAAACGTGCATGATGTTCTCAAAATCGGCCAAACCCTCGAAGTCAAAGTCCTCGACATCGACGATAGGGGCAAGATCCGACTCAGCCATAGAGCCGTGCTCGAAACTCCCCAACATTCATCATAAATAAATAACCCCCTCTCTCCAGAAATGGAGAGAGGGGGTCTTTCTAGATCTTACTTGCCCTAATATAGGCTGCGTAAAGGGCGTTTAAATCCTCTACACTGCGTCTAAATTCCGCTTCCATCTCTCGTGTCTTATCGGCAAATGCATTCCGATAGGGCGCCGTGAGCTCTTGCATCCGCGCATCCGCCTCTCGCTTCATGCGATCGCGCTGCTCTACCGCTTGAACCACTTCCCGTTCAATCCGCTGGCATTGCTCTTCATACCGCATTTCGAGCTGTCTTAGCTCCGATCGAGCTCTATCTTGATCCGCATAAGACCTCTTCTGGATCTCCCCTTTTGCATTCAGATGCTCTTTGAGAAGATGGGGCCTTTGGACTACAGCGGGGCTCTCAGCATAGATCCGATCTGCCCTAGAGTATTGCTCCTCTTTTGTCCGCTCAAAGGGAGCAAGTTCCTGCTGATGCTCTGCAAGAAATGGCGCGCGGGCTACATCTCTACGCCCCTTCGCCTGATCATAGGTCACTTTAAGCTCCAAAATGCGCCGGAGCTCCGCACTATCGACAAGAGAGTATTTTTCTATCTTATCGAGTGGATAGGTCTCTAAAATCTCCTCTAAGGACTTAGGCGCCCACTTTGACTTAAACTCTCTGGGTGGAGGGACTTGGTATTGAAACGCAAGAGGTTTTGACTCGCTGAGGCGCAAACAGACCATTTCGTAGTAGTTAATCATGGAGATAAGGTCCATCTTTTGGACTGCGCTGCGGTACCTTTCCTGAAACTCTTCACGTGTGAGAATCCCTCTAGAAAAGAGGCTTTTCCAGCCATATTTTTCCGCAATCTGATCCAAAGATAATCCTTCCACGTCCTTCCGGACTGAGGCGAGGACTTTGGCGTATTGGTACTCTTTCACACGCATGCTAGTATATGCCGATACAATCCCCAATAAAATAAAGGGGATACCGGTCAAAATGATCGGGGCCGCTACCGAGTAGGCAAATGATAGTCCTATGACAACTGCTCCACCGGTGATCGCAACCGCCGCGAATGTGCGCAGAGCGATCTGAGTAATCCGCCCTCCTACGAACCACGTGTCCTCAGGCGCTTTGGCGGCATGCGCCACGCGCACTGCTTGAGGATTTAATTCATTAACATGTGACATGAAAAATAACCATAATTTAACTTAATTCACGCAATAATAACAAATCGCGCGTTTTTAGTTAATGCAAATTAATTTGATATAAAACAAAGAAATAAATGTTGTGGAAGTCGCTGTCACTCTGTAGGCTACGCCTGGGATGCGCCTTTGATCTGACCGCTTGAATAGACCGACGCAATCCCCAATAAGATAAGGGGAATACCTCCTAAAATGATCGTTGCTGCGACGGAGTAGACAAAGGAAACCCCTACGATCGCAACCCCACCTAGGATGGAAAGTGCGGCAAATACACGCAGGGCAACCTGCATAACGCGCTTTTCTTCCCTGTTATCGGGAGTTTGCCCTATACCAGGGCTTGATCTAATAAAGTCTGAAGGAAAATAAGCCATATTCGATTTAGGAAGATAACACGATACAATTTAACAGTAAAGCAAAGCGCTTTTGCATTACCCTCCCCTCTCAAGCACTACACTTGCTGGGGAGAGGGATCATCCGTTAGAGAAGGGGGGACATCGCGTCCGGGGATCTTCTCTGGGGGAGGTGGGGGGTTATTCTTTTTTTGCAGATCTTGGGAGATCTTGAGGCGCTGCTTTTTCTTCTCGATGTCGAACTTCCCTTCCATGATCTCCAGGACGTCTTCGCGATCGAGCGTCTCAAATTCCATGAGCATCTCTGTCATGAGCTGCACCTCAGCCCGGTGCTCCTGAATTAGAGCCCTGGCATGATTTAGAGCCTCATCGAGTAGCTTGCGCACCTCAATATCGATGGCTTCTGCAGTAGCCTGGGAGTAGCTCTTCTCCTGGAACCCCTGCGTACCGAGGTACTGACCATGCTCTGCGCGCTCATCATAGGCAACCGTTCCGAGCTTATCTGTCATTCCCCACTCGCACACCATGCTGCGCACAAGACGCGTTGCTTGGGTGATGTCCATCTGCGCACCAGAGGAGATATCGCCGATGAAGATCTCTTCTGCAACTCTTCCTCCCATGAGGACAGCGAGCTGATCCAAAAGCTCCGACTTCCAGTAGCTGAGGCGATTCTTACGCGGCATGAAATGAGTCGCACCGAGAGAAAGACCGCGCGGGATAATTGTGACTTTATCCACAGGGTCCGCATGTTTGACAAAGAGGGCGACGACGGCATGTCCCGATTCATGGTATGCTGTAGTGCGCTTCTCATTTTGGTCAATTTCAAGGCTGCGTCTCTCTTTCCCATAACGCACCTTATCACAGGCTTCCGCCGCTTCGACTTCCGTTACGGCAGAGCGCCCTTTTCTCGCAGCGAGAAGAGCGGCCTCGTTGAGGATATTCATCAAGTCAGCCCCCGACGCGCCAGGAGTATTGCGTGCGATGTGCATCAGATCCACACCCGCATCGAGTTTAATCTTACGAGCATGGACTTTTAAGATCTCAAACCGCCCTTTTACATCGGGCAAGTCGATCACAATCCGTCTATCAAAACGGCCTGGACGAAGAAGCGCTTTATCGAGAACGTCGGGACGGTTTGTCGCCGCAATTAAAATTACGCCTTCATTGGTGTCAAAGCCATCCATTTCAACGAGAAGCTGGTTCAGCGTCTGCTCCCTCTCATCATGACCGCCACCGACTCCAGAGCCGCGGTGACGACCGACGGCATCGATCTCGTCGATGAAAATGAT
>JAFEGI010000003.1:0-26563 GCA_018240135.1 Verrucomicrobiota bacterium | reverse complement strand
GACAAACATCTCGACAAAGTCGGACCCGGAGATGAAGAAGAAGGGGCGATCCGCCTCTCCTGCCACAGCTTTGGCAATCAACGTTTTGCCCGTTCCAGGTGCTCCGACCATGAGGACTCCGCGCGGGATGCGAGCGCCGAGGGTAGTGAACTTGCCTGGGTCTTTTAGAAAATCGACGATCTCTTGCAACTCTTCTTTTGCCTCTTCGCAGCCCGCAACATCCTTAAAGGTCACCTTGTTGCGCTCTTTGGTGAGGAGCTTAGCTGGAGACTTGCCGAAGTTCATTGCATTTCCGCCAACGCCCTTCATTTGGCGAGAAAACACGAAGTAGAGGAGGGCTACCACCAAAATCACAGGAAGGATTGTGAAAAGGTAGCTCAGGTAGTTAGGCGAGGGTTCTTCACTCTTAAACGTCTTTTCTAAAACGGCGCTGCGCGGCTGGTCGGGAGCTTTAAAGCTCGCGCCCTTATTGGCAGGGAAGCTATCCCACTCCTGCTTCGCCTGAGAGAACCAGTGCGCATAGGCCTCAGCATCCTGCTTTTCTAACGCTTTAGTAGAGAGCTCTTGGTTGTTGAAATACCATGTGACATTCGCAACTGCTGACCTTGCTTTTTCGAGCTGAGCGCTGTTTTTTTCGAGCTCATCGCTCACATAACCGTACTGCTCCAGCTGAGCTTTATAATTGCGGACGCTGCGCAGGGGCAAAAGGCGGATATTTTGCTGCTCCTTGTTCATTTCCGCGACAATCTCATCAAGCTCTGTCAGGGCATTTCTATAGACAGCGAGCTGCTGCTCTGCGCTCTGAGGAGCCGATACGCTTGAGACCTGAGAGATGGCCTGCTCAAGATCTTTGAGTTGCTGCTTCATTGCCTCATTGCCAATCCCCAGAGCGGGTGAACGGAAGCGCTCAACTAGTGTGAGGAGGTCTTTGCCATACGCTTCAAGGGCCGCAGGATTGGGGTCATGCGAGAGGGAGGGAAAAAGCTTGCTGAGGTCTGCAAGGCTTGTGATCTCCTGATCTGATAAGCTCTTAATGACCACAGAGTTATCTTTATCTGCGCCATTATATAAGGAGTCGACAACGGTATATCCCCCTTTCGGGATCGGCTGTCCACTCAAATGGAGGAAGAGATCAGAGGAGTCTGCAACAGAGTGCTTCGAGGAGGTCAACTCACTTGAGAGCTCTTTTTGTTGTCCCGTCAGCTCATGATTGCGGCTTAGAAGTTCGAGAAATCGGTAGCGCGTTTTTGCATCGTCGGGAAGGCGATCGCGGAATTTTCCGCTAAAGGTAACGAGATTGTCATTGAGAGCGATCTTTCGGCTCTCTTCCTTCTGGATCAAATCGAGGTTGACGAGATGCTCGACCTGATAGCTGAAGGCCACTTTCCCCGTTTTATCCCCGTTCAAACTCTGAACGGTCAGAATTAGCAGGATCGCCGCCAACAGAAATAGAAAAAAACCACCGGGGAAACCCCGTTTTTGTTCAGGCTTCATATCGTCGTTACTCATATCCTTTAAACACGCTCGTAGAGGTTAAATTAAAGCACCGTTTGCCGATTATAGTAAAGGGGATTCCTCTTCTACATTCCTCACCCGGTTTCCTCATCATAGCAACGGCGGATTAATTTGTCACTTAAGTTTGAAAGAATTTTATAAAATTAAATGAAATAGAGTTGTTTGCGACTAATTAATTATCTCGCAAACTCCATATTCAACAGAACAATTAAAGCTCTTTGTCTCAAATGATTTTCTGGCTCCGCGCTCCAGAAGTCGGTGCACTACTTGCTCTACCTGCACATGGGAAAGATGGATCTGCTCCTCAGCCATCCACTGCTTGAAAAGATACTTCAGCTGCAGAGGGTGGATCGGCAAAATTCCCGTTAAATTGAGTTTTCCCGGTTCTTTTCGAGCCAATTTGAGAAGGGGGGCATTTAAAGAGGAAAAATAGGCCTCCATTTCGTGAGCTTCCCCTCCCAACCTGCATAACGCCGGGACAATTTCCTTGCCAAACTCTTTAGCTAAATCGGGCAAAAGGCGGCTGCGCATCCGCCCCCGCAAAAATCTCGAATCGAGGTTTGTTGCGTCCTCAATTGCCGAGATTCCCCGCTCCTTGAGCCAGCTGAGAATTGAGGCCTTGCGCACACCAAGGAGAGGGCGCCATACGCGCATTCCCCTTAAAATTGACTCCCCTTGCATTCCCGATAAGGAGAGGAGCGAGCTCCCCTCAAAAAGCCGTTTAAGGACCACTTCTGCCTGATCATCGGCATGATGTCCAAGCACGAGGGCCTTAGCCTGGAGGGCGGCATACGTCTTAGAAAAAAAATCTAACCTAGCCTCCCGCCCTTGCTCCTCAAGATTCCCGGGATGAAAATCTGCTGCGGCCAACCTGAGCAGATGAAAGGGCAGGCCTAAACTCTCCGCCTCCTCCTGAAGGAGCGCGGCCTCCGCACTGCTTTCTTCCCGCCAGCCATGGTCGATATGGGCGAGATGGACCTCGCGCCCACAAGCGAGGAGAAGGTGCAAGAGCGCCTTTGAGTCGGGCCCCCCCGAATAGCCGAGAAGAAGCGGCCCCTCCCCCCTTCCATCCAAAAAATCTCTCACCACGTGTAACAGCGCATCTCTCATCGGGATCATTCTATTGAAATCTCCCCTTTTTCTTATATGAGAATTCGAGTAAAATTTGGCAGGTATGATCCCTATCCTTTGGCGCTATTTGCTCCGCAGCTATTTCCAGGTGCTCGCTCTTTGTGTAAGCGCGTTTATCAGCGTTCTCCTCGTGATCCGATTTCAAGAGATCGCTAGGTTTGCGACCTCTGGTGCCGCAGCGAGCAAGGTCCTCCTTTTTGCCCTTCTCCAGATCCCTTATATTTTGCCAATTGCGCTACCGATCTCCTGCCTTATCGCCGCAATCCTCCTCTTTCAACGCCTCAGCTATACGCATGAGTTGACCGCGCTGCGGACCTCGGGATTAAGGCTCAAGGCGATCACGACCCCTCTCCTTTTTGCGGGCGCCTTTCTCACCTTGATTAACTTCACCATTGCCAGCGAACTAGGCCCGAGATGCCGCTCCTTTTCCAAAGGGCTGATCTACGAAATGGCCGCAAGCAACCCCCTCTTCCTCCTTCAAAAAGAGAGTCTAATCAAGCTCAAAAGCGCCTATTTCGACATGAAAGCGCTCCATGCCGGTAGAAGAGCGGAAGATGTGTTTCTCGTGATTAAAAACAGCTCGAGCGGAAGACTTGCCGTCATGTCCGCTAAAGAGCTCGCCCTCAGCGGCGACTTCCTTAAGGGGAAACAAGTCACCTTTATCTCTAGCGTCGACCCCAAAAAAGGGGGCGGCTTCGACCACCTCGTGATCGAAAACCAAGCGGAAATGGACACAGAAGCTGCAGGTCTTGGCCAGTTCATCCAGACCGTTGACTGGACAGGCAGTTATGAATACCTCCCCCTGCGCATGCTCTTGGCAAGGGAAGCTGCCGCAAAAGGGAGCCTTTCTCTCGGAAGATCTGCCCAGTATGAACTCGCCCGCCGCACCTCCATTTCGCTTGCGGCCTTTACCTTTACACTCATCGGGATCGCCTGCGGCATGCAAATCAGCCGCAACCGCTCTAAAAAGGGAATTATTTGGGCGATCGCCCTCGCCTCCCTCTTTATGATGTGCTTTGTTGGAGCCAAGACACTCCGCCATACACCCGCTCTATCGACCTCGATGTTCCTCGCCCCCCATGCCCTCGTCATCGCCATCAGCCTCCTTTTCCTCAAAAAAATCCGCGCGGGGGTCGAATGAGCAAATTGTGGGAAAAATACATCCTTACCGAAATTTTCAAGGTCTTTTTCCTTTTCCTGGGCTGTTTTTTCTTTCTTTATGCGATGATCGATTACTCCCTCCATATGGAGGACTTCATCGTCGATAAGAGGATCCAGTTCTCCCACATCGCCTACTATTACCTGCTCCAGTTCATCAAGCGCTCCGCCCTCCTCATCCCCCTAGCTCTACTCGTCTCCACGCTCAAAGTGCTCTTTGGGATGAATGCGCGGCGCGAGCTCCTCGCCCTACAAGCCTCCGGCATACCGATCCGCAAGATTCTACGCCCCTTCTTTTCTATTGCGATCCTCTGCTGCCTGTTTAATCTCATCAGCCTCCAATTCTTCCTCCCCTCTAGCCTTAACCACCTCGACCACTTCCGCGAAAAACACTTCAAACACTGCCGCCACGGGAAGCGAAAAGAGCCCATCCACGTCCTTCCCCTCAAAGATCGCTCGAAAATCCTCTACCAAACCCTCGACAAGGAAAAAAACCTCTACCTCGACGTATTTTGGATCCAATCGATCGATGAGATCTGGCGGATGCGCTCCCTCTCGACAAATCCTGAAGAGCCCGTCGGCACCTACGTCGACCACCTCAAGAGAAACAAAGAGGGGAACTTTGAGAAGGCGGAATCATTCGACACTTACTCCTTCAGCGGGTTCCGCTGGCAAAAAGATCCAACGGGGAAAGGGTACATCCCTCTAGAAAATCGCTCGATTAGTGGTCTTTTCCACTTGCTCAAAGAAAAAGCGAAGACCACTGCCTATGAATATCCCCAAGCTCTGACCTATTTCCTTTTCAAATGCACAATGCCGCTACTTTGCATCCTAGTTGTCCTTGCCAGCGCTCCTTGGTGCCTCCGCTATGCGCGCAACCAGCCCCAGCTGCTGATCTACGCAATTGCCCTATTTACCTTCGTCAGCTTCTTTGCCCTGATGGATGCCGCCGTAATCCTAGGTGAAAATCAGATCTTCTCCCCTTACGTAGCGATCCTCCTCCCCCCCTTGCTGCTGACACTTTGCTTTAGCTTCAAATACTATAAAACCACCCGAGGTGCTCTCTCATGAATTCCCCGACGATCGTCCCCTTTCCTACGCAAAGGACCTGGAACCTCCGCGTCCTCCTTCTCTGCCATATCCTTGCTGCCATCCTCCTCACTACTCTCTTCTGGCCAGTGACCCACGGATTCTGGGAAATGATCGATGTCGCTTTCTTTAAATGGGTCAATGGATCACTAGCAAATCGCCCCAACTGGCAGCTCTTCTGGGCCCTGGCCAACCACAAATACGCCGATTGGTTAGAAGATATCGTCATCCTCTGCTTTTTCATCACCTACGTCCGCTCTGCCACGAAAGGGCTCCAGAGAAGACGGATTGCCGAGCTCCTCTTTTGCGTCCTCTACATCGCTGCGATCATCTTCTTTGTCAACCGAGTCCTCTTCCGTGAGAATTTGAGCATCCCTCGCTTAAGTCCCACCCTAGTTGTCGAAGACAGCGTACGCCTTTCTAGGGAGATCCCCTGGTTTTCGATCAAGGATGACTCCTCCAAGAGCTTCCCTGGCGATCACGGCACGACAGCCATCCTCTTCGCCGCGAGTTTTTCTTGCCTAGCCGGCTGGAGACTCGGGATCCTCGCCTCTCTCTATGCCGCGTTTCTCTGCATGCCCCGCCTCATCACGGGCGCGCATTGGTTTTCCGATGTAGTGGTAGGAAGCGGCTCGATCGCGCTCCTCTTCCTCTCCTGGGCTTTTTGCTCCCCCCTCTTCACCCGGTGCACCGACTTTTTCACGCGTCTGTTTCGCAGAGGAAGTTAGAGGCTATTTGCAAATTAGAGGGCTTCTGTATAAATTGACCTCGTATACCGAGGTCGCTTATGTCACATCCCCTCTACAAGAAGGTCCATGCGCTCTCTAGAGGCGCGGCTCTACTAAACTCTGTCCAATCGCTGCTTGACTGGGATCAAGAGACCTACATGCCTAAAGAGGCGATTGAGATGCGTTCAGAGCAGGCGGAAATGCTCGCCCACCTCGTCCACCGGGCGAGAACGAGCAAAGCGTTTGCAAAAGCCCTCTCCACACTGATCGACCTAGAAACGGGAGAGATTGGGGATGACCGATTGACCCCATCTCAAGTCGCTGCAGCCCGCGAGTGGAGACGCGATTACATCCGCTCCGTCAAACTCCCCAGCGCATTTGTAAAAAAATATGCCAAGACGACCTCTACCGCTTCCCATATCTGGAAAACCGCAAAAGAGCATAACGACTTCAAATCATTTGCCCCCCACCTCGAAAAGGTCGTCCAACTCAGCCGAAAAAAAGCGGACATCCTCGGTTTCAAAGAGCACCCCTATGATGCACTTTTAGACCTCTACGAGCCCGAGATGACAACGGCATATCTCACACCTCTCTTTACCGAGCTAAAACTCCCCCTGACCCAGCTACTCAAAGAGATCATGAGCCGATCTGCCGTTCGCGAGGATTTCTTGTTTCGCCACTGCCCGAAGTGGAAACAGGTCGATTTTTCCCACCTCCTCTTGCGCAAAATGGGTTTCCATGCCCACTCCTCCCGCCTGGATCTTTCTGGACACCCTTTTTGCAGCGGTCTGGGGCCTAAAGACACGCGGATGACGACGCGGATCAACCCCGACGATGTCCTCTCCAATATCGGCGCTGTTCTCCATGAAGGAGGGCATGGCCTCTACCATATGGGGCTAAAACCGGAACTGTTCGGCTCCCCTCTGGGCGAGCAATCCTCACTCGGAATCGATGAAAGTCAGTCTAGGTGGTGGGAGACCTTAATCGGTCAGAGTCTCCCCTTCTGGACCCACTTCTTCCCCCTTCTGCAGAAGGAGTTTCCCGAGGCATTTGGCGACATCTCCCTCGAAACGTTCTATCAGGGAGTCAATCGCGTAAAGCCTGGCCTAATCCGCATTGACGCCGATGAGGTCACCTATAACCTCCATATCCTCATCCGCTTCGAGATTGAAAAGGGGCTCATTGAAGGAACATATAAAGTGAAGGATATCCCCGATCTTTGGAATGAAAAGATGCGCGAGGATCTCGGCGTATCCCCATCACACGATGGGGAAGGGTGTCTTCAGGATATCCACTGGTCGCTCGGCTATATCGGCTATTTCCCCACTTATACGCTGGGAAATCTCAATGCCGCTCAGTTCTTTACTGCCTTCGAAAAGACCCATACCGACTGGAGAGAGCAGGTTGCAAGGGGCTCTTTAGACTTTATTAGAGACTGGCTGCGGGAGAATATTCATCAGCATGGAAGAGAGTATACGCCCCAGGAGCTTTGCCAGCGGATCACAAGATCCCCATTAAGCGCTGCCCCCTACATCACCTATCTGCAGGAAAAATACGCCGCAATATATAAAACAAAGCCCTAAGGGTAGAACCCTTAGAGCTTTGTTTAAATAAGAAGAAAAAAGAGGGATTAGCGTTTGGAGAACTGGAAGCGCTTACGAGCACCAGCCAAACCGTATTTCTTACGTTCTTTCTTGCGCGGATCGCGTGTCAAGAAGCCAACAACTTTGAGATCGTGACGACGGTCGCCATCTTCCAGCACAAGTGCGCGGGCGATGCCGAGGCGCGATGCAATCACCTGACCTTGAATACCGCCCCCTTTGACGCGGATCATGATGTCGTAACGACCTGGTGTCGCGACTTTGTTGATCGGGGCGAGCACCGCTTGGCGCTGCAATTCTAGAGGGAAATACTCTTCAAACTTTTTGCCATTGACGCTGACTTGGCCAGTGCCTGGACGCAGGCGGACGGAGGCGACGGAGGTCTTTCTTCTACCAGTGCCAATTTGCTCTTCAATTTTCATAGGTCCTTACAAAGTTAAATGTTGACAGGGATAGGAGCCTGCGCTTTCATGTCGTGGCTAGATCCCGCAAAAATGCGCAATTTTTTCATCTGCGCTTCAGTGAGGCGCGTCTTGGGCATCATCCCCTTAACAGCATGGCGGATGATGTAATCGGGTTTACGGCTGAGCATCACGCGATAAGGAACTTCGCGCATTCCGCTCATTGCCCCGGTGTGGTAGCGATAAATCTTTTGAGCTTCTTTAGCCCCTGTAACGACAATCTTCTCAGCATTGATGATGATCACACCATCACCCGAATCGACGTGGGGGGTAAAATCGGTCTTGTGCTTTCCTCTGAGAACTTTAGCAACCTCTGCGGCGAATCTACCGAGAGTTTTGCCTGAAGCGTCCAATAGGAACCATTTGCGTGCGGAGCGAACCTCTTCTTTTGTCAGAAGGCGGGTCGTGTTCTTCTTGTTGATCATGGGATGTGCCTTAAAATTCATGCAAAAAGAGGAAGTCTACGGTTTTATTCTTTTTTTGCCAAGGTGTTTTGATGCGATCCAAGTTAAAATAATTTGTATACGTTTATTGCAATGTTTTTAAATATTAAATACATAATGACTCATAACTAAAGATGTGTTATAATCTATCAATATGTCATATTATATACAACAATTAGCAAATACTGGGATTAAAATAGGGCTTGGGGCTTTTGTCGGGATGAGCCTCGCTCCTCTTACCGCTGAGGTCACTGAGCGCGTTGCCGCGCCCATCATCCGTACTTTGGGAGACACACATACCTCTACACTCCTCTCTGAAGTTGCAATTGTCTTAGGTCATACTGCAGCCGCGCAGCTAGTGCAGTATACCCCACTCAGCTCTCTAAGCATCTCCACAGCACAAGCTGCAATTGCCCTGAATGGGATCGCGTGCACCACAACAGAGTGCTACCTCTCCCTTCCACCCTCAGTGGATGAGGAGGAAGCGCGCCTCTGGTCGGCCAGGGAAAAGCTAATCGGGATTCTCCTCGCCCTACCAACTGCCTACTTCGCAGGAGGCGTCCCGGCTACAGTAGTTGGCACTAGCGGGCTATTTCTCTTCCATCATCTGCGGACCTCTCTTATCCGATCTTAATCTTGCCAAAAGACCCCTCTTCGGGTAGTCTTTTTGCATGCGCAAATTAAATACATTTTACATCCGTACATATGGCTGCCAGATGAACGAGCTCGACTCGGAGATCATGGTCGGCCTGCTTGAAAAGCGCGGTCTCACCCGGACTCAGGAAGAGGAGGGAGCAGACCTGCTCATCTTCAATACCTGCTCGATTCGGGATCTAGCGGAACGCAAAGTAATGGGAAAAATTGGACAGATCGGTCGGGCCAAAACCAAGCGCTCGATCATCGGGGTCACCGGCTGTATGGCAATGGCGAAGAAAGAGACCCTCTTTCGCAAACTCCCCCACGTCGATTTCGTCATCGGAACGAATAACATCGGCGATATGAACGCCGTCCTCGATGAGGTTCTGACAACGGGTAGGCAGACGATCCGGACCGATGATCAGTTTGAAGAAAACCTCGATTATTTAGCTGCCAAGCGGGACGATCCCGTCAAGGCATTTGTGTCGATCATCCGCGGCTGCGATAAACACTGCACCTACTGCGTCGTCCCCTACACCCGAGGTGAAGAGGTCTCCCGTCCCCCTGAGAGTATCCTCGAAGAGTGCAGACGTCTTGCAGATAGCGGCTATAAAGAGATCACTCTCCTTGGCCAAAACGTCAACAGCTATGGCAAGGACAAGCCCGAGTGGAACTGCCTATTCCACGACCTGCTCTACCAAATCGACAAGATCCCCGGAATTGAGCGGGTGCGCTTTATGACATCCCATCCTGTGGATATCACCACAGAGCTCATGTACGCCATTCGCGATCTCCCCTCTCTCTGTGAATTCGTCCATTTTCCCATGCAGGCGGGATCTGACCGGATTTTACGCAAGATGCACAGAATCTACACAATCGATCAGTACCTGGAAAAAGTGGCCCTCCTGCGCTCGATCGTCCCCAATGTCGCCCTTGGAACCGACATCATCGTCGGATTTCCTACCGAGACAGAAGAGGAATTCCAGATGACCTATGACCGTTTCAAGGAGATCCGCTACTCCGTTGCCTTCCTCTTTGCATTTAGCGCCCGCAAGGGGACGCCCGCGTTTCGCTGGAAGGATGACATCCCCGAAGAAGTCAAACAGGACCGCCTTCAGCGCCTCCTCGCCTTGCACGATGAGATCTGCAAAGAGGAGCGAAATTCCCTTCTCGGCCAAACTGTCGAGGTTCTTATCGAAGGGAAAGTGAAAGAGGGAGAATTTCTCAAAGGGCGAACCCGGTGCTGGAAGAACGTGCTCCTAAAAGGAGAAGAGAGCCTCATCGGCTCTCTTCAAAAGGTACAAGTGACCGGTTTTAGTCACCACACCTTACTAGCGTCGCAACATCTGAGCAATTGCTAGCCCAGCGAGGAACCAGCCGATGACCAGCTCGATGAAGAAGCTGAAGACGAAGGCAAACGAGAATCCCCACCAGTTCCAGTTGGGAAGATGTCCAAGGAGTGCAACGCCTAGTCCAAACAGAGTCACAAACGCGACCTGCTTCATATAGGTCATCGGTTTGCAGTGGAGCAGGATCCAGCTAATGATCGCCGCGCCAATGATCTGAGTGATGAGGGAGATGATAAAGGGAGCTGGAGTGATTTTACCCATCCCCTCGTTTGAGATCGAAGCAAACATCACAGGCCCTTTTTCGAGCATTCTGCGACCGCTTTCCATCTCTTTTTTAGAAGTGCTCGCATTGTAGGCCCAGGTATTGGGAAGAACGTAGATGCCACTTTCTGGCGTATTATTACGGATCGCCTCAGCGACTTGATCTTCATTGGTGAACTTCTTCACTGTGACGCGGTGTAAGGGAAGAGCGACCCAGCTGATCACAGACCAGATGAAGACCACAACACCGCCAAGAAGCGCGGCTTTTATGAGTTTATTGTACATATCGACTCCTAGTACTTTTATACTTACAATTCATTTACATATGTCATTAATTAATTATATTAAAGTAATTTCTTGAAATCCGTTTCGCTGAGGATTTCAATCTTAAGCTCGCGCGCCTTATCTAGCTTGGAACCGGGATCCTCACCAACGAGCACATAATCGGTTTTGGAGCTCACCGATCCGGTGACCTTCCCTCCCCGCTCTTTGATGAGCTCAGTCGCCTCGCTGCGCGACAATCCACTTAAAGTCCCCGTAAGGACAAAAATCTTCCCCGAAAAGAGGTGGTCTAAGCGGCGCGTTCTTTTGGGCGCCTCGAGCCGAATCCCCCTTTCAATTAGACGATGGATCTCTTTGAGATGTGTAGGATCCCTAAAATACTGAACAACCGAGTGGGCGATTTTCTCTCCTATCCCTTGAATCTCTTTGAGATCCTCCACACTCATGGCGGCGAGTGCATCGATATCCCCTGTCGCTTCAGCAAGGATTTCTGCAACCCCCTCGCCGACATATTTGATCCCCAAAGCGAGGAGAAACCGGGCCAATGTGACATGGCGCGACTTGGCGATGCTTTTGAGCAGATTATCAATCGATTTTTCCTTAAACCCTTCTAATTTCTCCAAATCACTTGCAGAGAGTGCATAGAGATCAGAAATGCGGCGCACCAGTTTTTTGGTGAAGAGCTGCTCCACCACTTTTTCTCCCAAGTGGTCGATATCCATCGCATCTTTTGAGGCGAAATAGATGATCCGGCGCATCTCCTGTTCAGGGCAGCTCTCTGCGTTGGGACAGCGCACCGCGACCTCCTCTTCTGAATGGATAACGCGCGAGCCACAACTCGGACAGTGTGTCGGCATTTTCCAGGGGCGTGTCCCGTGCGGGCGCTTTTTTAGATTCACGGAGACCACTTTCGGAATGACATCGCCCCCCTTTTCGATCACCACATAATCGCCAATGCGGATATCCTTACGCTCCACCTCTTCCTGGTTGTGAAGCGTTGCCCGCGCAATCGTACTCCCCGCCAAAAAGACAGGCTCGAGCTCGGCGACAGGAGTCAGGACTCCTGTTCTCCCGACCTGGACAGTGATGTCTGCAATGCGCGTTAGGGCTTGCTCTGGCGCAAATTTGTAGGCGACCGCCCACCTGGGGCTTTTTCCCGTGGTGCCCATCTGGTCGTGGTATTTGAGAAGATCGACCTTAATCACAATTCCATCGATGTCAAAGGGCAAATGATGCCTCTTTTCCTCGATGGCATCTGCAAATTTGAGAATCTCATCCACATCGCAACACCTCTTGCGAAAAGCGGCAGCAAAGCAGGGCAACCCGATCTCGTGAAGATACTCATGGCACTGAAATTGGGTCGGGACAGGAGGGTGGATCTCATCGGCAAACCCATAGAAGGTCGCCTGGAGGCCCCGCCTTGCGACCTCTTTGGGATCGAGCAGTTTGAGAGAGCCTGCCGCCGCATTGCGCGGATTGGCCCAGAGCTCTTCACCTGCCGCCTCTTTTTCTTCATTGAGCTCTTGAAACTTTTTGTGGGGCATAAACACCTCGCCGCGCACTTCGAGCGTCCCCCGCATATCGATCTCTAGAGGGATCGAACGGATGGTGCGCAAGTTCGCCGTGATATCATCCCCTTTCCTTCCATCTCCACGGGTCAAAGCTTGGACCAAGATCCCCTTCTCATAGAGCACCGTCACTGCGACGCCATCCATCTTGAGCTCTGCGCAGAAGACCACCTCTTCCCTTCCGAGCAACTTGTGGACCCGCTGGACAAAATCCTCCACCTCTTCGCGCGAGTAGGTGTTGGCAAGAGAGAGCATCGGCACAGCGTGCTCCATTTGACGAAATCCCTTCGAGACCGTTTCCCAAAGGCGCTGCGAGGGGGAGGAGGCGCTCACCCAGTCGGGATGATCCCGCTCAATTTCCTGGAGCTGTTTTACCAATTGATCGTAAGCGTAATCGGAGATGACCGGTTTGGCCTCTGCATAGTGGCGATCGTGTCTTCGAATCTCCGCAATCAATTTGCGGTAGGCCTCTTTAGTAGACAAACTCCACCTCAAAAATCATCGTGGCAAGGGGCGCGAGCTGAACAAAACATCCCCCTTCTCCCTTCTCCACCTGAGGGTTGATTTTGCCAGATCCCCCGTATTCTTCTCTATCGGTATTGAACACCTCCTTAACGGAGCGAAGAGAGGATAGGCGCACAAAATAGCGCGCATGAAAATTCGGGCTAAAGTTGTGCACGCAGAGGAGAACTCCCTCCCCTTTGCGCAAGTAGATGAGCACCGAATTCTCCCGATCAGAGCAGTCGACCCACTCAAACTCCTCTTCCCAAAGAGATTTTTTTTGCAGGTAAAATTGGTTCATCTCTTGAAAAAAGCGGTGGAGCGCGAGGTGGCGATCATAATGGAGATAGTGCCAAGGAAGTGTTTCCTTGCAATTCCACTCCTCCCACATGCCGAGCTCTGCGCCCATAAAAAGGAGCTTCTTTCCCGGCTGACACATCTGGTAGCTTCTGATCAACCGCACATTGGCAAACTTCTGCCAATCATCCCCTGGCATTTTTGAAAGCAGGCTCGCCTTGCCATGGACGACCTCATCGTGCGAAAAGGGGAGAATAAACTTCTCTGAAAAGGCGTAGAGAATTCCAAACGTCAGGTTGTTTTGATGATAAGAGCGAAAGAGGGTATTTTTTTGGAAATACTGGAGCGTGTCATTCATCCACCCCATGTTCCACTTCAAATCAAATCCGAGCCCTCCCCTCTCTAAAGGGTGGGTGACCCCCGTAAACGAGGTTGATTCCTCTGCGCACATCAGCGCTGTGGGAAATTTCTCATGGACGATCGAGTTGAGGTGTTTGAGAAATTCTATCGCCTCGAGATTCTCTTTGCCCCCAAAGCGATTGGGGATCCACTCCCCCGGACTCCTGCCATAATCGAGGTAGAGCATGGAGGCGACCGCATCCACTCTCAGCCCATCGATGTGCATCTCCTCTAGCCAAAAGAGCGCGCTCGAGATGAGGAAATTGACCACCTCATGTCTTCCGTAATTGAAGATGTAGGTATTCCAATGAGGATGAAACCCCTGCCGCGGATCGGAATGCTCATAGAGGTAAGATCCATCGAATTGGGCAAGTGCGTGGCCATCGCTTGGAAAATGTGCCGGAACCCAATCGAGAATCACTCCAATGCCCAAACGATGCAAATGATCCACAAAGTACTGAAAATCGCGCGGCGATCCAAAACGGCTTGTCACCGCAAAAAAGCCCGTCACTTGGTAACCCCACGACTCATCGAGAGGATGCTCCGCAAGCGGCATCAATTCGACATGGGTAAAACCCATCTGGATGCAGTAATCCCCTAGCGCATGAGCTATTTCCCGATAATTCTGTAGAGATTTCCATGAACCTAGATGCACTTCATAGATATTCAGAGGCCCCTCTTTTTTTCGCCCCTGCATCCACTTCCCATCTGTCCACGCATCATTTGCTGTCTCAAAGAGCACCGACGCGCTTTTGGGCCTCACCTCAGAATAGAGCGCAAATGGATCTGTTTTGAGTAGAAGCGCCCCCTCTTCTGTGACAATCTCAAACTTGTACTTCTCCCCTTCTTTAAGACCAGGAACGAAAAGCTCCCACACGCCCGAGCTCCCAAGACGCCTTAAAGGGTGAAGCCTCCCATCCCAAAAGTTGAAATCGGCAACAAGGGCCACCGAGCGCGCATTTGGCGCCCATACCGCAAATTTCGCTCCCTGCACGCCCTGATGGGTGCATAGGCGTCCTCCCATCACCTCGTGCAGGCGGTAGTGCACCCCCTTTCCGAAAAGGAAGAGATCTACCTCCCCTACCGTCGGCTCAAAAGCATAAGGGTCGTGGACAAGCGCCCCCCCTTGGGTGTAGACCCGATAATCTGTGGGCCTTAAAGGAAGCGGAGATTTGTATTCAAAGAGACCCTCAGCCCCTACCTTGTTAGCTTCGACCTGTTTTCCCTGAATTTCCAAATGGAGATAGGGGGCCCCGGGACGCCAAAGGCGAATCCGCTTGCCCTCTCCATGAAGACCTAAAACTCGGTGGGGATCCCCCTGAAAATGAGGAGACTCTGTGTCCAGTATTTGCATGGGCCCAAAGTAGGTGTTTTTCACCTCGAAGTCAAGACCTTATATTTAATATTTTAGTATTCTTATTATTCTTAAACGATGTATAATAAGATAATAACATTAATTATGGTTTAATATGTCAATTCTATGCTTTGATCCATCTATTAGTTTTTTACACCGTTCTTGTGAACGCTCCTTTCAAAAAAAGGACAATCTGCTTGAACACAAGCCTTTCTCCGATTTACGGATTCCCGACCTCTTGCTCCGAAGCATTAAGGAGGAGATCGAAAATAGCTCTGAGGCAATGCTGGAAATCACTCAATTGACCGAACCCAATCAGATCTCTATGCCCTCCACAGGAGCCCTAATTGCAATCGCTGCCCACTACAAGACAAAATATGGAATCGATATCGAATGCGTACTAGACTTGGACCTCGGATTATTCCTAAGAACGCTCATTGAAAAAAAAGACCAGAAACCAATGGGAGTCATTGTGTACAGCAGGGGCAGCTTCCATGTCACGCCCTTTCTTTTCCGTTCCGGCGAGCTCTGCTCTCTTGACACCATAGGTTTCGAAAAAGCACGTCACCATTCGACACATATCGCCCTCCAAAGGGCAGTCCACTTAAGATCGATCCAAGTCTCTCATGCGCAAGGGGTGCGCCAAGCAGATCCCTACTCTTGCCGAGTGGAGGCCTTGTGCATTTTGCGCAATGCACTCCTTCATATCGAAGATCTAGGAGAGGCATTTCAGAGCTTTGAATCCCTTACTGAAGGAGGCACCAAGCTCCCATCTGAATGGACCTATATCGACCAGATTTTCCCAGTAGATGGAGTGGAAGGGCTTGTCGTGCGCGATAAAAAAAGCTCCACACTCCCCTCCCCGCGCACAACCTCAGCATTTCGAGAAACCCATAGCGATATGGTCACCTGGCGCTGCGAGCTTAGCTTTGAAACAGATGACCCTCGCAGCTGGCTTGAGACCCACTGGCAAGAGATCCGATCCTTAGAAGGCATTTCTGAGATCAAGTCCAAATCGGGCACACTCACCCTCACATGGGAAACGACAAAAAAAATTAACACCTATCTCACTAAGAAGGGGATCGAATTCGAGCGCAAGTTCACCCCTCAAACCGATCCAGATAGACAGATCCCTTGACGACAAGATCGACATGGGGCTTTGCGAGGACCAGTTCTCCCCTCTTTTGCCCTTGAGCCCGCATCCTAAACCTTGCCACCTCTTTAGGTAGCTTGAGGCGGAGCTGCTCCCCTGCTAGGCGGATCTCCACCTGTCTCAGAAAACCCTTCGTCCACTCGATTGAGATCGCATCGCCCTGCTCTGTGCGGAAAGAGCAGTACCTACCCGCCACAAAACCAGGAGGTAAGCATGGCAAAATGGCCACCTCACCACCCTGCTCTTCGATGAAAAGAGAGCGAATTAAATCCCCAGCTCCCTTTAGCAAATGGATCGGCATCCCTGCCTCGTCAGATGGAGGAACAATCCCCTGAAACTCTGTATCGGCAGCTCTTGGGACAAAAACCCCTTCGAACGCCGCTAAAAAGAGCTTTTCAAATGCGGGGAGGATTTGATTTTTTTTGCGCCCTCTGACCGCCTCCGCACATTCTTCTAAAAGTGGGTCCATCAGACTGAGCGTTTTCTCACCACATTGGGGAATCTGCTGCGCCATCTTTAGCCAGTAAGGAAAGATCTCCTTGAAATCGAGCCTCTGGCGGATCGGATCCCAATCTTGCGCCTTGTGTAGGCCCAAAGATAACCGCTCTGTACATCCACTCTTCCCAAAAGAGGTCTCTATAGGAATAAAAAGAGTTCCCCCTTTCTTCACACAAAACGTTTTCGAAGAGAGACTGTGGCGGCAGACGAGCATCTCTTGAGGCACCCTCTCAAAACCGATCTCGATCCCCCCTTCTATAGCCTTTGCCACGTAGCGCAAAAAACCGCGCGCCGTCTTGCCAAAAACCGTCAAATGCCCCTTCTCTAAATTTAGCTCTGCCGTAAAAGAGTGAACCGGTCCTACAATTCCCAAGTGGCATGAAAAAGCCTCTCCCCTAATCAGCGCGGGAAAGATACACACTGCCAGATGGCTACCAGGCAGCAAAAAGCGCGTGCCAAATTGATGGGAAAAAAGATGCTGCCGCGCTTTGATGGAAATACTCATCGAACAACCCTCCCTATCAACCCTTCTGCGCGATTTTCGATGAACTCGACTTCGATAATCTCGTTGCTCTTTGCACTCCCCTGCTCTAAAAAGACGGGCAGGAAGTTGTCCGTATGCCCCCCAATATACCCCTCGAGCGTCTCATTATTCTCCACCAAAACAAGCCTCCTCGTGCCGACATACTTTTCTCTAAGGGCATGCGCCTGAACCTCTGCAGCCCGGAGCAATCTCTGCTTCCTCTCCTGAATCACCTCAGGCGCCACCTTGTTAGGATAAAGAGCAGCGCGCGTCCTCTCCCTCGCGCTGAAAGGAAACATATGCACCTTGGCAAAACGGACCTCCTCCATTACCTCTAACGTATCGAGAAAATCCCGCTCGCTTTCCCCAGGAAAGCCCACGATGATATCCGTTGTGAAAGTAAAGTCGGGCCTTGCCGTACGAAGCCTTTCCACCGTATCCAAAAAGATCTCGCGCGTGTACTTCCGATTCATCCGCTTTAACACTCCGTTCGACCCGGCCTGGAGGACAATGTGCATCGAAGGACACGTATTCTTGCCATGCAAAATGGCGCTTGCTAGATCCTCATCCACCTCATCGGGATCAATCGAGGAGACCCTTAGTCGCTTTAGCCCCTCTAATGCATCCACCGCCCGCACGAGATCTGCAAGGCGCACAGGCAATTCCCCTTCCCTAGGAGCCCCATCGAAATCCCCCACATTGATCCCCGTTAAGACCACCTCTTGATACCCATTTTGGATGAGCCCCCGCACTTCTTCCAGAATCTCATCCAGCCTCCGCGACCGCGAGCGCCCCCGAACATAGGGGATGATGCAGTAGGAGCAGAACGAATTGCACCCATCTTGCACCTTCACAAAAGCCCGCGTATGGGCCTCAAATTCTCGGATCTGAAACTCAGGGATCTCCTCGCCCGGAAACACGCGCTGAAGCAAGTTTTCCTTATCTCGATTCGAGACCACCCCCTCTACACCCGTCATCCCCGCAATCTCTTGGGGTTTCCCCTCAGCAAGACAGCCCGTGACAATGAGGCGAGTCCCCGGATTTTCCCTTGCCAGCTGGCGGATCTGGGACCTGCTCGAGCGATCGGCAGACTCTGTGACCGTACAGGTATTGACAATGCAAATCTCTGCAGTTTCAGAGCCAGTAGCCTCGCTATAGCCCAACGCTTTAAGCTGGTCGACATACGCCTGAGATTCGTATTGATTGGTGCGGCACCCTAAGGTGACGACTTTAAACTTCTGATTTTTCACGGCAATTATCCTATCAATCCCCTCGGAAAAAGAGAAGAAAAAGTGCTCCTATCACAATAGACTCAAAATTTCTATTTACAAACCCAACTCCTTCCTGCTAATGAGCCTATCCTAATAAAATCTCCAGCCACATAAATATTAACCCCAGTAAGGAAAAAGCACTCCAAGCTTCGGGTAACCTTTCCCAACGCATCAACAGACGCCTGCACTTCCTCTTCAACCAAGAAAAGCTTCTTTCAACTACCCATCTTTTTTTAGATGCCCCGAAGTAAGCGTACATATCTTCTGTTTTCACTCTTTCTTTTCGATTTTTCCGATAGCCTATAATCGGCACATAACCCCTTCTAAGCATCTCCATTCGTAGCTCGTCCGAATCATATCCTTTGTCCGCTTCACAAATTGTCATTCGCTTGGTATCTTTGCATCCGCTGGCTTGCAATTGATCTAGCAAAACTAGCGCTTGGATTCTCTCATTTCCTTTTGCCGAGGTTGTAGCGATCCATAGCGGTTTCCCTTCTTTATCTGTGACGAGATGAAGAAGGGAGCCTTTTCCTTTATAACCATGTTCAACTTCTTTCCCGCCACCAGGTCCTGGGGGAAAAAGAGCCGTCGATGGCCACTTGACTAAGGTCGATTTTCTGTTCAGCAATACCTGCTTGCAATAGACCGCTTAACACCTTGTCGAAGACATGAGCTTTTTTTAAAATGATCAGCCAACGATGTGCGGTTGATTTTGAGCAATATAGATCTGGATTTCTTGGAATCTCAACCCAGCGACACCCTCTTGTTAAGACGAAGAGGATCGAGTTCCATATTTTTCTGAAATTTGTTCTTGGCACTCCGCGTTGAGGGGGTGGAGTCCAATTAACCAACTCCTGAATTTTCCCATTGAGAATCCGACAGGCAGATGAAGTGTTTTGTCATGCGTGACCTCCAAAGGTCAAGCAGAATATCATTTAAAAATTTATTAGGATAGGCTCATTGAATAACACTCAATAAACTTATTTTTAAATTAAAAATATAAAAATAGATTAAATTTAAATCAACATGTGCTATAATTTGTAAATAAACAATCAAAAAAATAGATAAAAATATGTCTAGTTCAATATCATCTTCTTATAGTAATTCGGTCCCAATGTCCCCGGCAACGCCTGAGGCACTAGTAGCATCATGCATTAAACACATCGAAGAAAAAAATATACCCGAAAATATCTTGTCCGCGCTTTTTAGAAGCATCATAGAAGTTCCGACCACCCCAGAAGAGCAAAAGTCGGTACAATGCTTCCTCCAGTGCGCCGCACTAACGGTAAATAAGATAGGGACGCTTAATAACGAATCTAGCCAAGACACAACGTTCGGAAGAATAGTCAGTTCGGGATTATCTGATCACTGGTTGCAACTAACAGAAGGCGAAATTCCTGAGGAGCTCGCTCCGATTGCAAAGATTGCCCGGCAGATCGTTGCTCCCGATGCCGAACAAAAGTTCTACAAGCTATACCAGACTCTCCTACTCCAGGGATATAGGCATTTAGGCGTCCTTCCTACTACTCTTAGGGATTTTGCAGAGATGGCAAGACAATTCCAAGTGGACTGCGACGACGCGCTTTGTAAGATTGCTTATGACGGAGGAAGACAAGACCATGGTCTCCTGCTAACCTGCAACCCGCAAACTTGTGGTTTTACTGCAAGTGATACTAATGCACAAAAGGCTGCAAAAGTGCGCATATGGCTTCAAACCCATGGAGATGCCCTACGCGAAGAAACCTTTTGGAACCTAAATGATCTTCGCTTGAGGGTTCTTCCTCCAGAAATTGCTCAATATTTTTCTCGTGCTACATATCTCCTCCTCAACAATAATCAGCTCCGAATGGTCGATCTGCAAAATCTAACAGCTCTAGTAGTGCTATCGATTACAAACAACCAAATCCATGCGATCGATCTACACAACCAGCCTTTCCTTGAGGAGCTACATCTTTCAAACAATTCGCTCCAAACGATCACTCTGCGGAACATGCCTTCACTACGCATTATCAGTATTTTAAACAACAAGCTCCCTGCTATCACACTGGAGGACCTGCCCGCTCTAGAGATCCTCGGGCTTTGGAAAAACCAGCTGCAAAAAGCAATTCTGAAAGATCTCCCTGCCCTTCATACCCTCGACCTTTCAAATAACCAGCTCCAGTCCATCAATCTTGAAAATCTAATTGCGCTTACATTTCTGTACCTTGAAAACAATCAACTCAAAACGATCGATCTGGAAAACCTACCCGCCCTTGTAAGGCTTAGCCTTGCAGATAACCAGCTTGAAGCAATCAATCTGCAGAGCATCCCTCTTGCCCTTCAAATTCTCTGTCATATAAATAGACAGCACCAATGGGACGGTGTACAAACACTACGTAACCTTAGATACCTTAACCTTGCAAATAATCTCCTCCAAGAGATCGATCTACAAGACCTTTGCGAACTCGAATCTCTAAATCTTGCCAATAACCCGCTCAAATCGGTTGATCTGTGGAACCAGACACTGTTACGTTTCCTTGAACTCCCCGTTAAGCTTAGAATGGAATTATTGGCTAAACATGCAGAAGAAAAGGTCATTCCATCTTTCGTGAAAGCTCTCTTTTATGACATCAGTCAAGCTAGAAGCAACGCACTGGATAAAAAAGTATGGGAACTCGCTGGATCACCCGATACTCCAATTCCCGATTGGGGATTACAGCATCGGTATGATGACGCCGAGCGCTTTTACCGCGCACTTCCGATCGATGATGAGACAAAAGACACATTCCATGAATACGATACCGATACGAAGAATAGAGTCTACCGCAAGGTGTGGGAGCTAGCGGGCAGGCCTGAAGGGGATCCATGGTGGGGAGAGCATCACGTCTTTCATGATGCGTATTTCTTCTACTCAGCTCTAGGCCAAGTGCTCTATCCAAAATCCAGCTCTTGTACGCTTTTATAACGCGCCTTGGAGGATTGAAGGTTGTCCCTTCCATGCCTATGACCTCTTACGACCACAATAAAATATTTTATTGTCAACAAAGACGAGCCCAGACAATTGAATATTAGCAAAAAAACAAATTGAATTTAATTACAAGATTATTTATTATCATTATAAATGTTGGAGATAAAATATGACTAATCAAATATCACCATCCTCGATTAGCGAAAACTCCTTATATTCATACATCAAAGAGAACGAATCACACAAAGATGTCCTGTCCCTACTGTACATGAAAATGCTACAAACGCCTTGTAACGAAAAAGAGCAGGAATGGACCCATCGCTTCTTTCAGAGCGTTGCAATGACATCAAATGATCTTGGATGCATACTTAGCACGGGATTGTCTCCTTACTGGAACCAGCTTACAGGAAGCAACATTCCAGAGGAGCTCTTTCCGATTGCAAAGCTTGCCAGGGAAATTGATGTGCAGCACCATGAGTTTAATGTCGAACAAAAATTCTCCAAACTATACCAGGTTCTCCAGACAAAAGGATATAGGTATTCAGGCCTGCTTCCCACTACTCTAGAGGATTTTACGCAGATGCGATCGCAATTCCTGCTGGATTGCGATGAAGCTCTTTGCAACATAGCAAAAGAGGAAAGGATTCTAGACTGTAATGCTACTACATGTGAATTTACGGAGCAGGACACTCCTACTCAAAAAGCAGAAAAGGTCCGTGCTTGGCTTAGGACGCACTCGGTAGATGAGATACCGGGGTTGCGATTAGATGGCCTTAATTTAAAGGTTTTACCACCAGAAATCCCCCAACATTTTTCTCGCATCCGCTCTCTTGATATTTCCAATAACCAACTCCAATCAATCGATCTGCAGCATCTACCTGCTCTAGGTCTCCTCGATCTTTCAAACAACCACCTCCAGGCAATCGATCTACAGAATCAGCGTGCCCTCCAGATGCTCTATCTTGCTCATAATCGGCTCCAGGCAATCAATCTGGAATATCAATCTGCCCTTACGCACCTCGACCTTTCAAATAACCAGCTCCAATTCATCGCTTTAAATCACCAAACCGCGCTTAAACACCTCGACCTTTCAAATAACCAGCTCCAAACGATCGATCTGCAAAAGCTACCATCTCTTGAAAATCTTAATCTTGCAGGCAACCAACTCCGTGAAATCGACCTGCAAAGTCCACCTTCTTCCCTACAGCTTCTCTGTCGTCTGAACGGACAGTACCAATGGGCCGATGCGCAAACGTTGCATTCTCTTCGACATCTCAACCTTGCAAACAACTTGCTCCAAGAAATCGATCTGCAAGACCTTTCTGGACTCGATTCTCTCAACCTTGCCAATAACCCCCTCAAATCGGTTGATCTGTGGAACCAGAATCGGTTGACCTATCTTGAACTCCCCACTCAATGCAAGATGGAGTTATTGGCTCAGCATGCAGTACGTGTAGAGATTCCTAATCATGTAAAGGCGTGCTTTTCCGCTGATCCTAGCGAGACACATCCTGTCATGGGTCCAAAAGATGTTAGACAGGACCTTCGCGATGAGTTAGATGGCAGGCTGAAACAGGCAGGATTCTGGAACGGGATATATGATATAGATTGCTACGGCATTATTACTGAAGATATGAGGTTTGATCTCTCCCGCGAGAAGATAGAACGCTTTTACCGCGCACTTCCGATCGATGATGAGGTGAAAAATGCATTCCATGAATATGATGCGGATGTGAAGAACAGAGTCTACGGCAAGGTGTGGGAGCTAGCGGGCAGTCCTGAAGGGGATCGATGGTGGGGAGAGCATCATGTGTTTGATGATGCATATTTCTTCTACTCAGCTCTAGGCCATGTGCTCTATCCAAAATCCAGCTCTTGTACGCTCTTATAACACGTCTTAAGCATTGAAGGCTGGTCCTTCAATGCGAATCTCCTCTGCGATCTCAAGCTCATTAAAGTATTTCCCTGTCACTCAAACATTCTTAACCAACTGAATACCAGTTAGATAAATTAATTAAATTGCAAAAAAATCGATTGTCGCCAACACAAACAAAATATTGACCAAAAACATGCGATTGTTTATAATAATTTTAAAACAAGGAGACAAGACATGTCTATTTCAACATCTTCTTCTAGTACAGTTTCAGAATTCTCTTTAAATGACCAAGAGTTTTTAAAGTCATTCATCAAGGAGAACGAAGACCACCAGAACATCTTGTCCATTCTGTTTGCAAAAATGCTAGAAACGCCTTCCAACCAAGAAGAGCAAGAGCGGACTCGGTGCTTCTTTAAGTGCCTTGCGATGCATAATACAGATGCGAACGAACACAAATATGCACTAGGCGATAACTTCGGATCCATCCTAAGCACGGGATTGTCCCCTAACTGGGTCCAGTTAACACAAGGCACTATTCTAGAGAACCTCTCTCCCATTGCTGAGCTTGCCAGGAAAATTGACGAGCAGCACAAAGAACTTAATGTCGAACAAAAATTCTTCAAGCTCTACCAAACTCTCCAGCTAAAAGGATATAGGTATTCAGGCATCCTCCCAACGACCCTGCAGAATCTTGCCGAGATGCAGAAGCAATACCAAATGGATTGTGATGAGGCACTTTACAATATTTGCAATGTTGACCCCACTCCTAATATCGAATTAACTCCCAGAGGAATCAGAAACTGTACTCCAGATACCTGCGGTTTTACGGCACAAGACACCCTTTCAGAAAGGGCCAATAAGGTGCGTGAATGGCTTCATAACAATCCAAGACACGTACAAGGAACAACTGAGCTAAATTTGAGTTTTCTTAAATTAAAAGTTCTACCCCCAGAAATTGTCCAATATTTTTCTCATGTTACGAGGCTTCAACTTTACGCTAATGAGCTCCAAGGGATTGATTTGCAAAATTTTCCTAATCTTTCTTTTATTTGTCTCGAAGCCAATGGGCTCCAACGGATCATTCTAAATAATCTACCCCTCCTTTCTACTTTGTTGCTCTGCGATAACCAGCTTCAAACAATTAATCTGGGGTGCTTGCCTAGGCTCGATCAGGTTGCCCTCATGAGAAATCAACTCAAAGAAGTAGTCCTGGGGCATCTACCTCTCCTTGCTACTCTCGATCTTTCAGAGAACCAAATCCAAAAGATCAATCTGAATGATCTACCAAACCTTTCGCATCTAGGACTTGCAAATAACCCTATTCAATCAGTTGATCTGCCAAATCAGAGGGAGTGGAGATATCTCACCCTTCCTACCAAGTTGCAGATGGAGCTATTAGCGCAATGCGCAGCGCGTTTAGAATTTCCAGAAATTTCTGTTATAGAAGCTCTCTTAAACAGTATTGATCCACCCATTGAAAATAAATTAGACAAAAAGATATGGAAACTCGCAGGATCGCCCATGGATGGAAATCCTTATTGGGGAAGAGAGCACCGTTATGATGACGCTGAACGATTTTACCGCGCTCTTCCCATCGATGATGCAACAAAAGACTCATTCCACGCATATGATGCGGATGTGAAGAACAGAGTCTATGGCAAGGTGTGGGAGCTAGCGGGTGGGCCTGAAGGGGATCCACAGTGGGGAGAGCATCACATCTTTGATGATGCGTATCTCTTCTATTCAGCTCTAGGACATGTGCTCGATTCTGGGTCCAGCACATAATATACATGATGCGCTCGGGCATTGAAGATCGTCCCTTCAATGCCCGATCCCTTTGCTCACCAAAGTATTTCCTTGTCAGACAAAATGACCGTAATCAGTTGGATTTCAGCTGGATAAGCTGATTCAATCGCCAAAAATCGATTATTGTCGATATAAAAAACAGATTGAATATAAATGTCTGATTATTTACAATATTTGCAAAAGGAGTACATAAAAACATGTCTAGTTCAATATCATCTTCTTCTAGTAATTCGGTTCCAATGTCCCCGGCAACGCCTGAGGCACTGGTAGCCTCATCCATCAAACACATCAAAGAAAAAGATATACCTGAAAACATCTTGTCCATACTATTTAAAAGCATCATAGAAGCTCCGGCCAACCTAGAAGAGCAAAAGTCGGTACAATGCTTCCTCCAGTGCGCCGCTCTAAATGTAAATAAGATAGGAACGTATAATGACGAATATAGTAACGACACAACGTTCGGAAGAATAGTCAGTTCGGGATTATCTGATCACTGGTTGCAACTCACAGAAGGCGAAATTCCTAAGGAGCTCGCTCCGATTGCAGAGATTGCCCGGCAAATCGTTGCTCCCAATGCCGAACAAAAGTTCTACAAGCTATACCAGGCTCTCCTACTCCAGGGATATAGGCATTCAGGCATCCTTCCTACTACTTTAGAAGATTTTACCGAGATGCAAAGAAAATACCAAGAGGACTGCAACGACGCGCTTTGCAAGATTGCTTGTGATCAGAGAACTCCCCTGTCAGGATTCATCGGTTGTAACCCTGAAACCTGTGGTTTTACTGGACATGATACCCCCGCAGAGAAGGCCAATAAAGTGCGCCGATGGCTTCAAAACAACGAGACTATTCTCTCGCAACAAGGTTTTCTCTGCTTCACGGATACCGAATTAAAAGTTCTGCCTCCAGAAATTTTTCTGTATTTTGGTCACGTCCGAATGCTTGGTTTTTTCAATAACCAGCTCCAAGCGATCAAACTGGAAAATTTACCTACCCTTGAGATCCTTTATATTGAAGGCAGTCCGCTCGAATCCATTAATCTGCAGAATTTACCCAGCCTCAACAAGCTGAATATTCATCATACCCCCCTTCAAGCGATTGATCTGCAACACCTAGGTGCGCTTCGAGAAGCCTACCTTGAAAATAACCAGCTTCAATGGGTCTGCCTGCAGAAGGTGGATTACCTTCATTTTCTTAACCTCGCGAACAATCCGCTCGAATCAGTGGATCTGCAAAGCCAGGAAAGGATGATAGAGCTTATTCTCCCCATTAAGCCGAAGGTGGAGCTATTAGCACGGTATGCAACACATCTGGAGATCCCTGATATCGTAAAAGCTCTGTTTTACTCGGGCCATGATGAAATTAGAAACACCGCCTGCAATGAATTTGACAATAGAATATGGGAACTTGCCGGATCGCCTATGGATGGAAATCCTTATTGGGGAGCGATACACCGCTATGATGATGCCGAGCGCTTTTATCGTGCTTTTCCAATCGATGATGAGGTAAAAAACACATTCCACGCTTATGGCGCAGATGTGAAGAACAGAGTCTATGGCAAAGTGTGGGAGCTGGCGGGAAGGCCTGAAGGGGATGATAAATGGGGAGAGCACCATGTGTTTGATGATTCGTATTTCTTCTATTCGGCTCTAGGCCATGTGCTCTATTCTGGGTACAGCACATAATATACTTAACTCAAGTTGCTACCTAAGGGCA
>JAFEGI010000034.1 GCA_018240135.1 Verrucomicrobiota bacterium | reverse complement strand
AAGTGAAGAGGCGGCTTACTATTCATATCTGCATAGCAAATGGAGCCCCGTCGTGTGCGCATTTTTTACCGCTCTACAGAAGCTTCTCTACTTCTTCTCTTGGGTCACAGGGCTGCCTATCTTACGCTGACAAAGGTCCCCACATTGTGCACATCCTCGCGGCTAATGGTCTCATAGTGGAAATCATTTTCTGGAGTGATGACTCCCTCCATCAAGAGCGCTAGGCGTCTGGGATTGCTCCTCGAGAGGATCTGATGGGAAGCCTGGCAGAACTGCTCATAGGTCAGTTTTTTAAGTCCTTCGATTCTTCTATCGATCCAACTGAAGTCGCTGTAATCAAATGCGAGCTTATTGAGCAGTGAGGCCATACCAGGCATGTTCTCTGGGGGCATTTTCAGAAGGGTGATCAGGTTTGCTCGGAGGCTCTCGAATCTCCCTTCAGGGATTTGTGTTGTGAGATTTTTGTCAAAGCTCTCTAAGAAAAGCTCAAAGCGGGCAAGTAGGTCTGTCGGCGCATGGGTACTTGATTGCACGGCAAAATATTGGAGTAGTTGCCGCTCCTCTTCCGCTGCCCATGCTTTGGCAAAGTAGGCGGTCTGCTGCTTTGTACGCAATGTATCAAAAAACCCATCCGATAAGGCCGCTCCTAGAATCTGCTGTACGGCTCGATTTTCAAAGCTAAAGCTCCCTTCTTGCAGGAGAAGGACCACTCCGCTACCTTGTCGATCTGTACGCTCGGTGAGTTTATAGGGACCATACTTTTCAGAGAGGATCAGGATCTGTTTTTTGTACTGATCGGCGATCCGATAGGGCTGCGCTGCGAGTTCTTCTCTCAAGGAGCCCCAGAGGTCATGAGCCTCCATCTCGCTTAGATTTCCATAAAGAAGCCCTTCGACATAAGCGGTTTGACAGAGCTGTTTGGAGAAGCGAGCAAACTCCTCATAACTCACTTGCTGGATCGCTTTGAGTCTCTCATCGGGTCCAGGCGTATTGAGGAGGATATTATCGATCTGTTGGATCGCCTGGCGGACGGGCAGCTCTTTGGAGGCATTGTCATATTCCGCTGCAATTGAAACGCGGTAGATTTCAAATTCCTCCTGGGAAGGATTGACCGCCTTTAAGGAAGAGAAGAGCTCTTTCAAAAGAAGCGGGGCTTTATCGCTATACCCGTTGATCCCAAACTCGATGGAATAGATTTTGCTGCTCATCGCGGTCGATAGGCCGGCGCTTCCTGCAAGAGAAAGCGGTGCAGAGAGCTTTTCTGCAAGAGCTCTGAGGTAAAGGTCCACTAGGACTTGCGCTTTCGCGGTGTTTTCGATGAGAGGGGATTTAAGAGAGAAGCGATGCGAGATCTCTGGCACCTGATAACGCGTGTCCTGTGCGTAATAGATGCGCGAGCCGCTATCTGTGAATAACAGCAGGGGACTCTGATCTGAATGGACATCTGCAGGGACGCTCGCCAAGGCCAGATCGGAGGGGATGTAGGGGTTTTGCGTGGGGAGCTGGATTGCAGGGTTTGGCAAGACGTGGTTCCATGCGGTCAGTTTGGAAGAGGCAATCGTTTTAATCGCGTAATCGGCCTGCATCCACTTCTCCTTGCGATCGGTGGGCACGCCGGTTTTAAGGGGGTCAGCCAAGACAAAATAAAGGCAGCTTTCCGCTTTTAGAGTGCCGATAAAAGATTGGATCAATGCGGGATCAAAAGTGTTCGGAATTGAGAGCTTTTCTGGGAAGGTAGCGAGGTCTTCATAGGGCAAATCTCCAGCTACTGTCATCACCGTTTCGAACGCGTCATCGCGCGATTGGAATTGGTAGTTCAGTTTGGCCATTTTGTGCATCTCGTCGAAGAGATAAGAGGGATATCCCTCTTTTTTTAAGCGGGCGATCGCTTCAAAGACATGCGTGACTGCCGCATCGAGTTCCGTTAGACCTTGGTCAGTAAGGGAGATATCGACGGAAAAGAGGAGTGTCGACTTGCTGAGGCGATCAGAGCTGACGCGCACGCTCTCTGCAATTTTCTTTTCCTTGAGGAGTTCGCTGAGACTTCCTTTCCCTTCTTGATTGAGGGCGTAGGCTACGAGATCGGGCGCATTGCAATCGATATTTTCTGCAAAAGGGGCAGGAACCTCCCAGGTTAGGGAGAGCTGTTTGATCTCTTTAACGGGTTTGATGAAGATCATGTGCCCTTTTTGTCTATCACATGTAATCTCTGTGGGGAGGGCCTTTTTCGCGACGGTAAACTCGGGAACGCTTGAGAAGTACTCGATTGCCAGGTCGCGCATTTCTTCAACAGATAGTGGGGAGATCATGACCAGGTGCATCGCATTTGCGCTATAGTGGGACTCATACCAATCCTTAAGAGCAGATTGGGGAATTCCTGAGAGCGTCTGCGCGTTGCCTGTAGAAAAAGCGCTATTGGGGTGGTGGGGATTTCCCGTCTCCTTGAGGATCATGTACTGGCGCCAGCCATCGTGTTCGATGTTCTTAGAGTGCTCTTGGTCGACAGCGTGGAGTTCGCGATTGATGCAATTTGTCGATAGAAGGGGGTCGATGAAGAAGTGGGAAAATCGGTCGAGTGCATCTTCAAAGGCATCATTGTTGATGGAAAACATGTAGACGGTGCGATCGGGCGCGGTGAACGCATTGACCTTGCCGCCGTGATCGGTGATGAACTGCATGTATTCAAACTCTTTGGGGAAAGCTCCTGTTCCCATAAAGAGCATGTGCTCTAGGAAGTGGGCCATGCCGGGATATTCTGCAGGATCCTCCCAGGATCCCGATTCGACAGCGACACCGGCAGCAGACTGATCGACGCCGGGATCGGAGATCAAGTAGACCTCGAGATGGTTTTTTAATACGAGCTTTTCGACCGCCCTTCCAGAGAGGATGGGATTGAGGATGGGAAGGGTCGCTTTGTCTTCGATGCGCTCATAGCTTTGAGCGCCTTCCATAGCAGGAGCATTTGCGAGGAGAAGTAATGATAGAAAAAAAACACCGGACTGGAACTTCATAATCGATCCTCCTAGGGAAGTGTTGCATAATCTTTGCGCACGAGGCTGCAAATGTGCTTTGCCCGCGCCGCTCTTCTCATCTGTTTATCTTTGTTCTCATTTCCTGGAAAGTGCTCCATGGCAATTTCAGGACCAAAATACATATGGATACCGGCGCGTTTTGTCCGTCTTGCCTCTCCGAGCTCGATTTGGATCGTCTCAGGAGGGGGAAGAAGATCGTACGTCTTTAGCGCCAGGGTATGGAAATGGGTTGGGTGGCCCGCGCGTTGCGCTGTGAGATAGAGCATCTCGATACTGCGGGCATCAAAATCGGCGACTTCCACGATCCCCTGAGGATTTGGCCTATCTCTGCCTCCGCTGGGTGCGACATAGATGACTTTGCCCCCTTCGCTCAGTAGCTCAGAGAGTCTTTCCATGGAGCGCTGGTTGTGCAGTTGCTTTTTCACGCGTAGCTCAGGCGGGTGATCGATGTACCGTTTCGAGTAGATGCACAGTAGATTGCGGCCCATGCTAAAGGGAACAGCAAGGGGATCTGTCAGGACTCTTTCTCCTGCGACGAAGATCATTTTCTCGGCAAAATCGGGAGCACTCTCTTGGAGCATCACGCTGATCGCTTGAGGATCTCCCTCGATTTGATGGTTTGCGAGGAAGATCACATTATCCCCTTTTTCACAACTTTTTACAGCAGTGAGAAGGTGTTCTTTTCCGACGAGCGAGGATTTAGAGAGATCGACAAGGGGCTGCATGAATGCAACGCCAAAGGCGTAGTAGTCGAAAGGAGCGCGGATCCGCTCATGGTAGGGCTGAAATGGAAAAGGCTCTTCGCACTGCCTGCAAATGGCATCTAGATAAGAGATAAAGAGGGTTTCGCGCTCTTCTTTACTCTGAGAGCTTTCAGCTACAGCAACGCAGTAACTGGTATAGAACCCTTCCAAGATCTCCTTGTATTTCAAGGGGATTTCTCTTTGGGCTAGAGCAGCTAAAAAGTTAGGCTTCGAGCTTTTTTCCATTCGTAATCGAATAAAATTGAAAATCGTTGAGGTGGAGGTTGTCGTTGCTTCTAAAGCGGATCTCCGCGTTATGCTTTTCAGCCATTTTGCGCAAGAGTGCCTTGTCGCTTTGCCCGAGATAATGGTCGAGATCGGGGTGTGCGACCAGTTCGATGCCAAACTGCTCGCGCTGCAGGATCAACTTTTTAATGTCTCGTTCGATTTCAATGGCCACGCTTTCGTGGCTCTTGATCATCCCGCTGCCGCTGCAATAGGGGCACTGGGTGAAGAGCGTTTGCGATAGGGACTCTCGATTTCTCTGGCGCGTCATTTCGACAAGTCCAAACTCACTCATAGCGAGGATCGTGCATTTTGCGGAATCATCTTTCATCGCTTCTTTTAAACGGTCGAGGACTCTACGCTGATTTTTGCGCGAGCGCATGTCGATGAAGTCGCAGATGACAAGACCCCCGACATTGCGGATCCTGAGCTGCTTGGCGATTTCTTCTGCCGCTTCCATGTTGATTTGCACGAGCGCTTCTTCGACATCGGTCGAAGCGCTATGGTGGGAGCTTCTTCCCGAGTTGACGTCGATTGTGTACATCGCCTCAGT